>NZ_JBGBPT010000002.1:0-231200 GCF_041106355.1 Streptomyces sp. BF23-19
CGCACCGGATTCCGGTGCGGGGCACTTCCCGTTGCGCGCTCAGTACGTCCGACGGTGCGCGGGCAGGCCCATGAAGTCGAATAACTCCTCGGCGGCCGCGCGGTGTCCGGCCGCGGCCGGGAGATCCCCGAGCGCCTCGGCCGCATGGACCATGCCCACCAGCGCGGACGCCTCCTCGGCGCGGAAACTCATCGGCTCCGCGAGCTTGTGGGCGTGCGCGTGCAGGTCGAGCGCCACCTCGTGCTCCCCCCACGCCATGTGGAGCCGACCGAGCACGTTCTCGACCTTGGCGAGCCGGATCGGGGCGCCGCTGGTGCGGCCCAGGGCCAAGGAGCGCTCGGCGAACGCGCGGGCCTGCGCGCCGTCGCCCCGCTCGTGCGCGACCTGGGCGGACAACGCCAGCACCAGGGCCACGTCACCCGGCGACCTGGTCTCGTCGCACAGGTCGCGGGCGCGTTTGAGTCCGGCGTCGGCCTCCGCGTACTCGCCGAGCCCCACCTGCGCGAAGGCCAGGTCGGCCAGGGCCATGATCTCGTTGCTGCGGTAGCCGAGGTCGCGGTCGATCTCGATCGCCCGGCCGGCTGCCGCGGCCGCCTCCGGATAGCGGCCCCACCGCTCGTACAGCGTGCTGAGGGTGGTGAGGCTCTCCGACTCCGCGCGCGGATTGCCCAGTTCCCGGGCCGCCGTCACGGACCGCTCCAGCAGGGGAAGGGCCTCCCCGTACCTCCCGAGCATCGACAGCAGCAGCCCGATGGTCGATTCGCTGTTCGCCTCGGTGTGCCGGTCCGCGGCACGGACCGCGGTGTCGCGCGCCTCACGGGCGACCTCCAGCCCCTCCTCGAAGCGGCCCAGCTTCCAGCAGGCCGCGCCCAGATTGGCCAGGCTGATGCCGAGGAGCGCCGGATCGTCGAGTCGGCGGGCCGCCGCCACCGCGAGGTGGCCGACGCTCCAGAACTCGTCGAGCTGCCCGTGCGAGTGCAGGTGGAAGCCGATGTTGCGGCTCAGGCAGGCCGCGTACCGGTCGTGGCCGGACCGCTCGGCCAGGGACACGGCCGCCAGCAGGCCAGCCTGCTCCCGGTCGAACCAGCTCACGGCCTGCTCGGCGTCCCGGAAGCGCGGGCGTTCGCCCTGGTACGGCAGGATGCCGGTGGGGCGGCGCTCACGGCCCGGGAACAGCATCTCGCAGGCCGCGTCCGAGGTCGTCATGTAGTAGCTGAGCAGCCGCTCGACCGCCGCCGCGTCGTCGTCCGCCGTCGCCGGGCCCCGCAGGCTCTGGGCGAAACTGCGCACCAGGTCGTGGAAGGTGTAGAGGCCGATGTCGGGCTGCTGGACCAGATGTACGTCGAGCAGGAACTCCAGGGCGTCCTCGGCGTCCCGGACGGTCGTACCGAGGAGCGCCGCCGCCGAATGGACGTCGGTCCCGGCGCACGGGTACAGGCTGAGGATGCGGAACGCGGTCCGGTACTCCTCGTCCATCGCCAGATAGGACAGCCGAAGGGTCGCCGCGACGCTGCGCTCCCCCGAACTCAGCTCGTCCATCCGGCGCTTCTCGTCGCGCAGCCGCTCGACCAGGTAACGCACCGTCCAGCGCGGCCTGTTGCGCAGCCGGGCGGTCGCGATCCGCAGCGCCAGCGGCAGGTGCCCGCACAGTTCGGCCAGTTCGGCGGAGGCCCCCGGCTCGGCGGCCACCCGGGTGGCCCCGAGGGTCTCCGCCATCAGGCTGGTGCTGTCCTCGGGCTCCATCATCCCGATCGACACCCACTCGACGCCGTCGAGGTCCAGCAGCCGGCCGCGGCTGGTGATCAGGGCGAGGGAGCCGGGCGAGGCCGGCAGCAGGGGCCTGATCTGCGCCGCGTCGACCGCGTTGTCGAACAGGAGCAGCATCCGCCGGCCGTCCAGCTTGGAGCGCCACACGGCGGTGCGCCCCTCCAGGTCCTCGGGAATCCGGTCGCCCGGGGTACCCAGGGTCCGCAGCAGGCCGTCGAGCGCGGCGGCCGGCGTCACGGGCTCGCGACCCGGGGTGAATCCGTGCAGGTCGATGTGGAGCTGCCCGTCGGGATACCGGTCGGCCAGCCGGTGCGCGGCGCGCACCGCCAGGGTGGTCTTGCCCATGCCGCCCATGCCGTCGATGGCCACGATCCGGGCGTAGCGCTCGCCGCCGCGGCCCTCGTCCTGCACGTAGTCGAAGAGCTCGGCCAGCTCCTTGGCGCGGCCGGTGAAGTCGGGCAGGTCGTAGGGCAGGGTGCACGGGGCGTCGACGGGCGCGGTGCGCGTTCCCGGCTCCCCTTCCCGGTCCGCTTCCGTACGGGCCGGGGCCTCGGGTGCCGCGCCCTCGGACACCGCGGTCACGGGACCGGCCGGTTCGGGCGCCGGCTCCACGGGAACCGCCGGTTCGGGCACCGGACGTACGGGTGCCACCATGACCGGCGCCGGCCGTTCGGGCGCGGCCAGCTCGGGGCTGTCCCGCAGGATCGCCTCGTACAGCTTGGCCAGCCGCGGGCCCGGGTCGATCCCGAGCTCGTCCACGAGCAGCTCGCGGACCTCCCCGTACTCCTTGAGCGCCTCGGCCTGCCGCCCGGAGCGGTACAGGGCGAGCATCAACTGGCCGCGCAGCGTCTCCCGCAGCGGGTGCTGGGTGATCAGGGCGCGCAGGCCCGAGATGAGCTCGCCGCTCTCGCCCAGTGCGAGGCACAGGTCGAAGAACTGCTCGGCGGCGGCCAGCCGGCGCTCCTCCAGCGCGGTCGCCGCGGCCTCGATCACCGGTCCGCCGGTACCGGACAGCACCGATCCCCGCCACAGCGCGAGAGCGGACCGCAGTGCCTCGGCGGCCGCGGACCGCCCGCCTTCCCGCAGGGCCTGGCCCGCCGCCCTGGTCAGGGCGTCGAACTCCAGCAGGTCGACCTGGTCGTCCGCCACCACCACGCGGTATCCCGGACCGTCGGTGGCGATCACCTCGGTGCCGGTGGGTACGCGCCGCCGCAGGTCGGCGACCGCCTTGCGGACCTGGTGCGCCGCGGTCACCGGCGGGTCCTTCTCCCAGGTCGCCTCGACGAGGCGAGCCACGGGCACCACCCGGCCGGCTTCGAGAAGCAACATGCACAGGACCCGTTCCTGTATCGCTCCCCCCAACCTCAGCCGTACCTCGCCGAACCATCCCTCGAGCGATCCGAGCACGTTGAAGCGCAGCCTGCCCCCCGCAGGATTCGCGCCACGTCTCTCCCCGGACTCCGCATCCGCCCCCGGCATCGGACATCCACCCCCAAATGAACAAGACCCCTGGCCAGGTCATGTCAACCGGATCATAGGGGTTCCCCCTTGCACGCGGTAAGCATCCGGTAGCAGATCAGGAAGGGCGACACGGACAGTTCATGGGCGGCCCGGAGCAGGCAGC
The DNA here is from genome assembly GCF_041106355.1 of Streptomyces sp. BF23-19. Taxonomy (NCBI): domain Bacteria; kingdom Bacillati; phylum Actinomycetota; class Actinomycetes; order Kitasatosporales; family Streptomycetaceae; genus Streptomyces; species Streptomyces sp. BF23-19. The sequence continues at coordinate 3,392 of NZ_JBGBPT010000002.1, forward strand.
ACACGGAGCGAGTACCGAAGGAGCAGGCTGTGGGAAGACTGGAGAGACCGCTGGCCCCCGATGCCGGACCAGTCACCGCGTTCGCCCGGGAATTGCGCAGGCTGCGGACCGCGGCCGGCAGTCCCGGATACCGCGACATGGCCACCCGTGCCATGTTCTCCGCGTCCGTGCTCTCCGACGCGGCCGCCGGCTACCGCCTCCCCACCCTTCAGGTGGCCCTCGCCTTCGCCGAGGCCTGCGGCGGCGACCGCGCCAGCTGGGAGCGCCGCTGGCACGAGGCGGCACGCGCCGACGGGGACGACGGGAGCGCCCGTCCGGCGGTCAAGGCGGTGCAGCAGCACCAGGAGAACGAGCTGCGGGCGGCCGACGTACGCGCCGTGCTGCCGCCGCCCTCACAGCTGCCGATGGAGGCTCATCCCCTGGTGGGACGGCGTGAGCTGCTCCAGCGGGCCCGCGCGCTCACCGCTCCCTCGCCGGACGGACAGCGCCTCGCGGCGCCCCTGGTGATCAGCGGTCAGGTGGGTGTGGGCAAGACGGCCTTCGCCCTGCGGCTCGCCCACGAACTCGCCGTGAACCTGCCCGACGGGCAGCTGTACGCGAACCTCGACCCGGCCGCGGACGGACGCAAGGACGCCGCCGGCATCGCGGGCGGTTTCCTGGAGGCGCTCGGCATCCCCACCGACCGGATCCCGAACGATCCCGGTCAGAGAATTGGCCTGTACCGATCGCTCCTCAACCGGCGGCGGCTGCTCGTGGTGCTCGACGGCGTCCAGCACGAGCGGCAGATCCGGGAACTTCTCGTCGCGGCACCCGAGAGCCGCGTCATCATCACGAGTCGATCGCGTCTACTGGGCCTCGACGGAATTGGCCGGATCCGGCTCCCCGCACTGGACCGCGACGAGTCGATGGAGCTGCTCGCACAGCTCCTCGGCGGCGACCGGGTCGGTGACGAGCCGCGCGCCTGCCTGCGCCTCGCCGACGCCTGCGGGGACCTGCCGCTGGCGCTCAACCTGGCCGGCCGGCGCATCGCGGCCCGCCCCGAGTGGATGCTCCAGGACTCCGTGTCCGAGCTGCTCGGCGACGGTCCCGGCGGGCCGGTCGGCCGCCAGGGACGCGACGGGCAGCGGGCACCCGGCCGCTTCCTGGCCCGGCTGCAGATCGGGGACGACGCGCTGAGCACCCGCCTCGACAGCGCCTACCGGCTGCTGACCCCGTGGGCCCGCCTGATGCTGCGCCAGTTCGCCGGCTCCGACAATCCGCCCTCCGTGGACAACGTGGTGTACGAGTCCGCGGACGCGCTCGCCATGCTGGTCGAGCGGTCCGCGCAGCCGGTGGAGGACCTCCTCGAACGGCTCCTCGACGCGGGGCTGCTCGACCACTCCGACCTGCCCGGGCAGTACGGACTCACGCCGATGGCCCGGGCGTACGCGCTGACGCAGCCGGACCCGACGGAGGAGGACCCGGCGCCCGCGCCCGCGCCGGCACGGGGCCAGGCGCCCGCGCGGCAGCCGAGGTAGGACCGGCCCCGGGGAGGGCGCCGCCGGCCGCCTCAGGCCGCGTGGGTGATCGTGACGTAGAGGTGCTCGTCGAGGATCTTGGCGAGGGACACCCCGGGGCGGCCGATCTCGGCGCACAGGGCGGCCTCGTCGAGGCCGCCGCTCTCCTCCAGCACCGTACGCGCCCAGCTCCGCCCGAGCTCCAGGTGGCGGGCGAAGGCGGCCCGGTCCCGGGCCCCGTGCAGCCGCTGCGCGATGGCCGCGTCCCACGGCATGACCGAGTCGGGCCGTAGCGCGTACAGCGCCTTGGCCGCGGCGGTCGGGCCGAGGCTGCGGCGGCCGATCGACAGCGCCGCCAGTTCCTCGTACGCGGCGGCGAACCCGGCGATCTCCCGCGGGGTGAGCCGGGCCAGCGGCGCGTGCGCGGGTGCGTGCCGCCGCGCCCATGCGGCGAGCCCCGCGCCGAAGGTGTCGGGCTCGCCCTCGCGCGGGTAACGGATGCGGCAGCCCCAGGAGTTCAGCCAGCGGTGCAGAGCGCTGCGGTGCGCGGCGCGCGAGAGGTCCAGGGCGCGGCCGGTCTCCTCGCGAAACGCGAGCCAGCTCCGGTCCACGCCCGCGAAGCCGTTGAACACCTCGGCCGAGGCCCGCAGTTCGGCCAGGGACGGCGCGGGTGGGAGCGGCGGCGCGGCCGGCGGGTCCAGATGGGCGCGGGCGACCTTGGCGGGCACCACCATCCGCCAGGCCTCGGTGACCAGCTCCGTCAGCTCCTCGGCGCCCAGGGCGGCCAGGTGGGCCTCCACCCAGTGAAAGCGCAGGTCGGATTCGCGGGGCAGGAAGAACTTCTCCGGCTCGGCGGCGACGAGCGCCGCCCGCTCCTCCTTGGGGAAGGCGAAGCCCAGCTCGCTCTCGTCCCGGGACAGGGCGAGATAGACGATGCTGCCGATCCGGAACTTCACCCGGTCCCGAATCAGGTGCTCCTCGGTCCTCGGCAGGCTCAGCGCGAGCCGCCGTACGTCGTCCACCGTTGCCATTGCCCGCTCCTTGCGCATCCTGCCGCCGCTCACAGACCCGCGAGCTGCGGGGTGTGGACGTCCAGCGGTGGCCCGTCGAGCGCACCGAGGCCGATCAGGGACGGACTCCTGCCGATCAGCCGGTCGGCCAGCGACCGTGCGATGAGCGGCGCGAACTTGAAGGATGTGCCACCGCAGGCCGCGTACGCGAATCCCGCGCCGCCGAGGGCGACCAGCAGGGGGCCGCCGGTCTCGGCGAAGGACGAGTAGTAGGCGTCCTTGGCCGCGGTGACCCAGGCCGGGCCGAAGCCGGGGAGGATGTCCCCGAACTCCTTCTCCAGCTTGCGCTGCCAGTACGGGTCGGTGGCGTGGTCGGTGATCGCGTCCACCTCGCGGCAGGCGGTCGCCGAGGTCAGCTTGAGGGCCGTGCCCGCCACCGGCGGGATCAGCCAGGCTCCGCCCGCGGTGCCGAGGGCCGGTACGGCCGGAGTGGCCGCCCAGGCCGACGACTGCTGCCGGGGCACCCGGCAGTAGAGGAGGGACTGGCGGTACAGGGTCAGGCGCTCGGAGATGTTCGGCGGCAACAGGTCCCGGGACCAGGGGCCCACGGCCACCAGCACCGCGTCGCTCCGCAGCACCCGCCCGTCCACCAGCCGTACGCTGCCGCTCTCGCCGTCGACGGCGGTCACGGCCCGGTGCTCGATCAGCTCGATGCCCCGCTGCCACTTCAGCCAGCCGACGCAGGCGGCGAGGACCCGTTCGGCGAGCAGGACGCCCGCCTCGTCCTCCAGTACCGCGCCGAGGCCTCCGCCCACGTGCAGATGCGGATAGCGGTCGGCCAGGCCCGCCGCCGTCAGTTCCCGTGCGTGGCCGCCGGCGTCGGCGAGCATCGCCGCCGCGTCCGTCGCGGCCGCGGGCGGCAGGACGGTGAGGGAGCCGACCTGCTCGTAGAACCGCGTCAGGAACAGTTCCTCCAGTTCGACCCAGCGGTGGTGCGCACGCAGTGCGGCCGCCGTGGTCCGCGGGTCCGCCGGGTGCAGGGCCCGCAGGATCCGGTGCTGGTCGAAAGAGGTGGCTCTGCTGTGCGGGATGGGGCCTTGGTCCACGACCGTGACCTTGTGTCCGTCGAGCACGCACTCGACCGCCGTGAGCAGGGCGATCACTCCGCCGCCCACTACCGTCACCCTCGTCGACATCACACACCTCCCTTCAGTTTTCGTTGGAGCCGACGGGTCAGCTGTCGAGGACGATCGTGGTCAGTGCGGCCGCCTTGGCGAGGGACTCCTCGCAGCTCAGGAAGGTGTCTGCGGCACAGATCAGGTTGGCGTAGCGGCTGAGGTAGCCCTCGGGCGGCAGCAGCAGCCGCGCTCCGGGCGCCACCATCACGTTCGTCTCCAGCAGCCCCGGTACGTCCGAGGTGGCGGGTACGTCGACCGAGCGGACGGTGCCGTTCTGCGGCGGGTACAGGAAGCGGATCCCCACGGTGCGGGACTCGGTCGGGTCCCACGCGGGGCGGACGCCGGCGGCCACGTCCGCGGCCAGTTCCCCGGGCTCCACGCCGGTGGCGAGGCTGCCGAGGTAGGGGATCAGGTCGCCGCCGAGGCGGGCGTTCACCTCGATGATCACCGGGCCGCGAGTGGTGAGCTTCACCTCCGTGTGGGTGATCCCGTAGCCGATCCCCAGTTCCCGGTGGGCGGACCGCAGGACGCGCAGCAGTTCCTCGTCGGCGAGCAGCGGGTCGGTGGCGCTGACCACGTGCCCGGTCTCCTCGAAGTAGGGCGCGAGGCCCACTTCCTTGTGCGCGAGGAAGAGCGGGGTCCACTCCCCGTCGAAGACCACTCCGTCGATGCTGATCTCGGGGCCCATGACGCACTCCTCGACCAGCACCCCGCCCTCGTAGTCGCTGTTCCCGCCGCGGCTCGCGGCGTCGGCGACCTCGAAGGCGGCGCGGATGCCGGCCGCGTCGTCGACCCGGATGACGCCGATGCTCGCGCCCATGCCGCGGGGCTTGAGGACGACCGGGTAGCCGAAGGAGTCGGCCGTGGCGAGGGCGGTGTCGGCGTCGGTCACGTAGGCGAAGTGCGGTTGGGGAAGGCCCGCGGCGGTCAGCAACTGCCGGGTGTTGTGCTTGTTGCGGCAGTTGTCGGCGCCCCGGGAGGTCAGTCCGGGCAGTCCGAGCCGCTCGGCTATCAGCGCGGTGGTCACCACGAGCGTCTCGTCGTAGCTGAACACGCCGATCACGCGGTGCTCGGCGGCCACCGCCTCGGCGGCCTTGATCAGGCCCTCCGTGTCGGGCACCAGGCGTTCACGGTCGAGCAGTTCCACCGTGGTGGAGCCGCGTACGTACTCCTGCTGCCAGGTCGGGTCCGCGGCGTCCAGGATCCAGATCGGGCGGCGCCGGGCGGCGCCCGCGAGCAGGTACTCGCGGTAGGCGCGCTGTCCGCTGCCGACCAGGATCACCACGCCGTCATCGGTCGTACGGTCGTCGTCCGTCATCTCGTCACCTCGCGGAGTGGGTCAGGACCCGGTCGCCGGCCGTCGCGATCGCCGCGAGCTGCGGCTGGGCGATGGCCAGGTAGTCGGGGGTGGACAGGGCCACGGAGCGGTCCAGGCGGGCCGCGTTGAAGTAGATCTCTTCGGTGAGGATCAGGCCCTCGTCGACGACGAGGTGCAGATCGGGGTGGAAGCTGAGCGGCATCACCGTGCCGCAGACGCTGCCGGCCAGGCGCTCGGCGATCTCGGGGGTGGCGAAGGCCGTCCGCCCGCCGCCGAAGAGCGCGCCGACCGCCTCCAGGTCGACCTGCCGGTCGCCGGGAACCACCGCGAGCACGTACTTGCCGACCCGCTTGGTGATGCTCACGCGGACGACGATGCACTTGGCGGCCTGGTCCAGCGGGTGGCCGCGCAGGACGCTCGCCAGGTCGGTCCGGCCCTCGGCCGGATGGTCGATCAGCCGGTAGCGCGCCTGATTGCTGTCGAGGAGGCCGATCAGCCGCTGGTACATCAGAGCACCTCGCCGGCGTAGTACCAGTCCTCGGGGTTGATCAGTCCGAAGGGGTTGATCGGAGCCACGCCCTTCAGGTTGTGGGCCACTTCCAGCAGGCGGAAGGGGAAGTTGGGCATCCAGATGACCGGGACCTGCTGCGCGATGTAGTCCTGGTAGGCGTACAGGTCCGCCAGGTCGTCGCTGACCACGGTGCGGGCGATCAGCTCGTCGGCCTTCGGGTCGCTGTAGCTGCCGAAGTTCACCGAGGAGCCGCTCGAGTAGAGCGCCTCACCGGTCGGGTAGAAGCCGGGGCCGTAACCCCAGCCGCCGTTCCAGTCGCTGAACTCCCACAGGCAGGGGCTGTCGGGGCCCGGGGTGCAGGTGGTGTCCTCCAGGACCAGGACGCTCGCCTCGACCTCGGTCAGCACGATCTCGATGCCGGCCTTCGCCGCGTCGGCGGCGTACTTGCGCATGACCGCGGTCAGGGTCTCGTGCCCCTGGGCGTACCGCATCGAGAACCGCAGCGGGGTGCCGGCGGGGATGCCCTCGCCGGCCTCTCCGGGGCCGGTGCCCTCGCGGACGCAGAGCGCCGGGGTGGTGCTGGTGTCCCAGCCGTTCTCGGTCAGGAAGGCACGGGCCGCCTCGACGTCGAAGGGGTACGGGTCCTCGTGCGCGGCGGGTGAGAGCAGCGGGCTGTCCGGCAGGGCCGGGATGGGCCCGGTGGTCGGGTAGCCGTAGCCCTTGTAGACGTCGCGGATGGCGCCCCGGGAGTCGAGGCAGGACTGCAGTGCCTGGCGGAAGTAGAGCTGCTCGAAGATCCTTCCGGAGACGGTGGGGTTGTTGAAGTTGATCGGGAAGTAATGGATTTTGTAAGTGAGTTGGGGGACCAGGTCATAGTGCTCGCCGAGCGGATTGGGACCTCCGAGCAGGGGGTCCCGGGCCGGCTCGGTGACCTCGTCGAAGGGCAGGAAGCCGATCTGCACGCCGTCCAACGCCTCGGGGCCGCGGCGGAGCATCTCGTACTGCTCGGTGTCCGAGCCGGTGGGCACCAGCCGGAACTCGTCCAGGTAGGGCTTGTTGGGGCCTCCGTAGCTCTCGTTGGGCACCAGGACGGCCTCGCCCGAGACGCCGTCGATCGTGTAACTGCTCAGCTTCCACGGTCCGTTGACAACGCTCCAGACGGGGCTGGTGTCCCAGCTCTTGCGCTCGTCGTTGCAGGCCCGCAGGTAGGCGTAGACCGCGGAGGCCTGCGCGGGGTCGTGGGTGGCGTCGGCCGGCCGGTCGTCGGCGGTGCGGTCCCAGGCCTTCGGCAGCGGGGTGATGGTGCTGAACTGGTTCATCAGCACCCAGTTGTGCGAGTAGGCGCGGTCGAAGGTGAAGCTGACCTTGTCCTCGGCGACCTTCTCGTAGCCGGTCAGGTTGTCCGGGAAGAAGCCCGGCGTGTAGCCGCCGAAGCTGTCCTTCTCGGCCTCCAGGAGGTGCATCCACAGCATCACGTTGTCGGCGTCGACGCTCTCGCCGTTCGACCACCGGTAGGGCTTGATCGTGATCGTCGCCGTGCGGCCGTCCTCGCTCCACTCCGGGGGCTCGGCGAGGCTGCGCTCGTAGTCGACCGTCGGCTGCCCGCCGGTGCCGTACCAGTACAGCGGGCGGTACATCAGGGTCTGGAACTCGTGCAGGTTGGCCACCCCGTAGTACTCGCCCGGGGTGAAGGGGAAGATGAAGACCGGGCTGAAGCCGCTGGTGCAGGCCCAGGTCACGCTGCCCCCGCGGAGCGGGGTGGTGGGCGGGGTCATGTCGCTACCTCCTCCAGTGCGGATATGCCGCTGTCCGCGTGGGCTCCGTAGCGCTCCCAGCGCTCGTTGAGCCGGATCCGTCCGTCGTCCAGGAACTCGGGGGTGCTCCAGCACCGCCCGGCGACGACCTCGCCGTCCGCGAGGACCATCGTGTAGGCGAACTCCAGGTTCCCGTCGGGCTCCACACGCCCGTTCAGCGAGCCCCTGCGGACCGGGCCTCCGTCGAAGTCGGCCCAGAGCAGGTCGCCTTCCTGGCGGTAGTGGCCCACGGGGGCGTCCTGGTCGGACGGGTAGCCGGTGTTGCGGAAACTTCTGCCGTCGTAGTCGATCACCGGTGTCGTATCTCCTGAGTGATGCACTTGACCGCGCCACCGGCCTTCAGCAGCTCGGACATGTCCACGGGGTGCGGCTCGAAGCCGCGCTCGCGCAATTCGTCGATCAGGTGGGTGGCGGTCTCCGTCACCACCACGTTCAGTCCGTCGCTCACCGCGTTCAGGCCGAAGGCATCGGCGTCCTGGCGGGTGGCGAGGATCGCGTCCGGGTAGAGCTCCCGCAGCACCTCCTGGCTCTCCTCGGAGAAGGCGGCGGGGTAGTACGCCACCAGGTCCTCGTCGAGGACGAACAGCGCGGTGTCCAGGTGGTAGAAGCGGGGGTCGGTCAGGGTCAGGCCGACCACCGGCAGGCCGAAGAACTCGGCGAGCTCCTCGTGCGCGCCGGGGTCGCTACGGAATCCCGCGCCGGCCAGGATCCGTCGGCCGGCCGGGGCGAAGTCGCCCTCGCCCTCGTTGACGTACCGCGGGAGGTGGATGTCGGTGTGGCCGCGGGCCTCGAACCAGGCCCGGTGGGCGTCGGCCTCGGCCGCCCGCTCCTGGTGGCGGAACTTCGCGATCAGCACCTTGCCGTCGATCACGGTGGCTCCGTTGGCGGAGAACACCATGTCCGGCAGGCCCGGGACCGGGTCGATGAAGGAGACCTCGTGCCCGAAGGCGAGGTACAGGTCCCGGATCCGCTCCCACTGCGCCAGCGCCAGGTCGGCGTCCATCGGCTTCTCGGGGTTCATCCACGGGTTGATCGCGTAGGTCACCTCGAAGTGGGTCGGCCGGCACATCAGGTAGTGCCGCCTGGTGGCCGTACGCCGCGGGGCCTCAGCCATGCTCCGGCCTCATCTCGGTGCTGATGCGGCCGGCCGCGACGTGCGCGGTGGTCAGGGCCTCCGTCAGCGAGGTGCCGGTGGCGCCGATGAAGCCGAGGATGTTGTTGCCCGCCGGGGGGCGCTTGATGACGGTCCCCGCCGTGGCCGTGATCTTGAGGAAGAACAACGCCGGGTCCTCGGCGACCTCGGTCGGCACCTCGATGGACTCCACCGTGCCCGCGCCGCTGATCAGGCACATCGCCGCGGTGTGCACGCCGGTCGGCGCGTAGTGCGAGACGTCGGGCCGCAGGCCGCGGGCCACGTCCGCCACGCACCGGATGGGGTCGTGGCCGGCGCTGATCCGCGCCATGTGGTCGAGCCCGCCGCCGCCGGGGCGGATCGCGATCTCCAGGATGAAGGGCTTGCCCTGGTGGAAGCGCACCTCGGCGTGCAGCACGGACCGGCGCAGTCCTTGGGCGTGGGCCGCGTCCCGGACCACCTCGTGGACCGCGGCGATCTGCTCGGGGGTCAGGGAGCTCGGGGCGTGGTGGACGTCGTCGTCGAAGGTGCCGCTCTCGACGGTGATCCGGTCCACGATGGAGCCGAGGTACACCTCGTCGTCCCAGGCCAGCGCCTCGATGAGGTGCTCGTGGCCGTCGAGGTAGCCCTCGACGATGATCCCGTTCGGGCCGAGGTCCAGGCCGTCGGCCTCCATCAGGGCCCAGGTCATGGTCTCGATGCCCGAGGTGGCGTCCGCGAAGCGGGCCCGCATCTCCTCGGGGTCGTCGACCTTGAACACGAAGTTGCTGGCGGCGCCCAGGGTGGGCTTGAGGATCAGCGGGTAGCCGAGCTCCTCACCGGCCGCGAGGGCGGCCTCGACGTCCGGGGCGTACCGGAAGCCGGGGTGCGCCGCGCTGCCCCGCTCGTGGGCCTGGCGCATCAGCAGCTTGTTGCGGCTGGTCCGGGCGGCCTCGAAGCCGATGCTCGGCAGGCCGAGCGCCTCGGCGACGACCGCCACCGTGACGACCCCGGACTCCGAGAAGGTCAGGACCCCCTCGAACTCCTCCTCCGCGTGCCAGATCTTGGCGGCGGTGACGATGTCCTCGATCTGCTTGGAGCCGGCGATCCGGTAGCGGTCGGCGTCCCAGAAGTCCTCCGTGCCTATGCCGTTGAGGACGTGGACCTCGGCCCCGAGGGCCTCGATCTGCTGGTAGCGCGAGATGTAGTAGGTGGCGTTCTGGCTTGCTTCGATCGCGAGCAGCTTCATCGGTGCCGACCCCCCTCAGACCTTGGCCGGGACGGGCTCGGCGGCCTCGGTGACCTCGGCGGCGGGCTCGGACACGGTCTCGGCGGCGGCAGCGGCGGCCTCGGCGGCGGCGACCTCACGGTCGTGCTTGCGGAGCGAGATGACGGTGAGGGTGGAGATGACGACGACCAGGGCGGAGAGGGCGTAGAAGCCGTTCTTCACGTGGGTGGAGTCGACCAGGAGCGAGATCAGGACGACGGAGGCGGTGCCGGCGGCGAGGCCGAAGGCGTTGGTGGCGCCGAACACGAAGCCCGTCTTCTCCTCGGGGGCCGCGCTCATCAGGGCGGTACGGGCCGAGATGCGGGCCACGCAGAAGGCGATGGCGGCGAAGGGGATGACGGCCATCATGGCGTAGAGGTGGACGGACTCCATGGACAGCAGCACCGCGAAGGCGAGGTAGCCGATCAGGGCCGTCTTCAGCACGGTGGCCTTGGAACTGATCTTCTTGAAGGCCCAGGCGGCGAACAGGGCGCCGATGCCGAACAGGGCGTCGACGATGCCGAGGTAGCCGGCGTTGGACTTGAAGCCCTCGATGACCAGGACCAGCATGATGCTGTTGCCGACGATGATGACGATGTTGCCGATGATGTACAGCAGCGCCAGGCGGGCCAGCGGCGGACGGGACGCGGACAGGCGGGCGGCGGCGGCCGCCGCGGCCTTGGACGCGGCCTCGGTGACGGCCTGGCCGGCCGGACGACGGCCGATGAAGAACAGCAGGGCGGCGGAGAGCAGGAACGTGATCGCGTTGAAGTAGAAGAGCGACGTGGTGCCGACCCAGACGATCACCCAGCCGCCGAGGGCCGCCGAGGCGAGCGTGCCGGCCTGGATGGCGATCTCGGCGTTGCCGTTGAACTGGGCGAGCCGCGACTCCGGGATGCGCTCCTTGATCAGGGCGTTGCTGGCCGGGAAGAACAGGGCCGCGGAGATCGACAGGACGAAGCTGGCGACGTAGCTGACGGTCGAGGGGTTACCGCCGAGGGCCAGCCAGACCGGCAGGGCGATCGCGGCGACCGCGCTGGCCAGGTCCGAGATCATCGCCAGGGTGCGGCGGTCGAAGCGGTCGGCGAGCTTGCCGAAGAAGAGGGACAGCGCCACCTGCGGGATGGTGACGGCGATCATCAGCCAGCTGACCGCCAGCATGGTGTTGGCCTCGGTGAAGACCAGGTACGAGGCGGCGGTGAGCTGGATTCCGTTGCCCAGGTTGGTGATGAAGGTCGCGGGGATGAGCAGTCGTTCTGCCCGATTGGGACGGGGCGGGGCGATCGTGGACACAGTGCTCCTCGGAGGTCAGGCTCGGGTGACGGCCGGCTCGGCCAGGGGCGCGAAGGCCCCGACCGCGGTCGACAGGAGGGGGAGTCGCAGCGGGGCGACGGGGTCGGCCGCGAAGGCGCCGGCCGGCAGGCTCAGATCGGCGCCGGCCCGCTCGGCCCGGGCCGCGAGGTCGACGAGCAGCGGAGCGGCGCACGCGGTCAGCGTCCGGACGGCGAGGACCAGGTCACCGAGGTCGCTCGGGACGCCCGGCGCCACCCGGTCCGCCTGCTTCAGCAACCGGTCGAGGTGCACGACGATCAGGTCCGCGGCCCGGTGGAGGCTGAAGCTCTCCAACTCGTAGTGGGAGCGGAACCGCTCGACGACGATCCCCGCCTCCTGGGCCCCGGTCTCGGAGACCGGCAGCGGCGCGTCCGCCGGAACCGCGGCGAGCAGCTCCTCCAGCCGGCCCGCGAGGTGGTTCCACGGATCGACGAGCCGGGAGCTCGACAGGGTCTCGAGCGCCTCTCGGCTGAAGTTCGTCCGGGAGTGCTCCGGCGCGGTGAGCGCCAGGTAGAAGCGCACCAGGTCGCGGGGTACCTCGGCCACCAGATCGGCGGCCCAGACCACGTGGCCTTTGCTTGTGGAGAACTTCTGGTTCTCCAGTTCGTAGAACTCGTTCGACACGATGGCGTGCGGCTCGACGTACCGGTCGCCGTGCGCCATCAGCAGGGCCAGGTGCGTCATTCCCCAGAAGTAGACGTTGTCGAATCCGAGGAAGTACACGAGGTCGATGCCGTGCTCGGACAGCCAGTGCTCGTCGAAGCGGTCGGTGTGCTCACCGAGTTGCTCCGCCGCGTACCAGGTGCAGTACATCGAGGCGGCCATGCCCTCGGCCCAGGCGTTGAGGACCTGGCCCGGCGTCTCGGTGAAGGGCGCCGGGATGCCCCACGCGGTGGGATAGGTGATCGGGAAGTCCGGCAGCGGCCGGTCCAGCGCCTCCCGGACGAGCTGCGCGGTGTGCGGGCGCAGCACGTCCCGGTGCCGGACGTAGTAGTCGGCGAGCCGGTCGCGGTACTCCTCCATCGGCAGCACGAGGATCTGCGCCTCGCGGTGCGTGACCACGGCGTCCGCATCGACGGTGGAGCGCGGACGCAGCAGCTCGTCGAAGTTGTTGGGGTGGCCGCAGGACTCGCACAGTCCGCCGCGGCTCTCCACGAGGCACACCGGGCAGTCGCCGGCGACCAGGCCCTCCATCAGGTACTCGCCGGTGGCCTCGACGTACGGCAGCCGCACCGTCTTGAGTCGGAACGCCCCCTCGCTGTGGAGGTCGGTGACGAAGTCGATGACGGTCTGGCGGTAGCCCTTGTCGAAGGGGGCGAAGCCGTCGACGGAGACGCCGGCCGCCTCCAGGGTGGCGCGGATCTGCGTGGCGGAGCGCAGGGCCAGCTCCTCCGGGGTCAGACCGGCACGGGCGGCGCTGGCCACCACGTAGGTCTGACTGTCGTCGGTGCCGCTGGTGAAGATCACCGGCCGGTCCGACGCCCGCAGGTAGCGTGCGTACACGTCGCCCGCCAGGTACGGGCCCGCCAGGTGCCCGGTGTGCAGGTCCCCGTTGGGGGTCGGCGGCGGCGCGATGATGACCGTACGGCGTGTCATGCCTGGGCTCCTTCGTGGCGAGCTGCGAACCGCTGTGTCATGTCGAGGTCCCACCAGACGCTGTACATCTCGAAGTCCTCGTCGGACTCGTTGATCACCCGGTGGTCGGAGCCCGGGGTGAAGTGCACGATGTCCCCGGTCGTGAAGGGCCTGCGGACGCCCTGCGACTCCAGGACGGCGGTGCCGGCGACGGCGATGAAGATCTCGTACTCGTGGTGGGCGTGGGCCGTCGATGCGGTGCCGGGCCGGATCACGCACCAGGAGCCCTCGAAGGGGGCGTTGAGCTCGGGCCAGGGCAGCAGCCGCTGCGCGTCGAGGCCGTTCTCGTGCGTCAGTCCTTCACGGTCGAGTGGCTGGGTGAGCATGTGCTTCGGTCTCTCCTCGTCGGACGGGTACGGCTCGTGAGGGGTGCGCGGGTCTCAGACAGCGCCGGCGAAGGCGAGTTCCCGCGGGGCCGGAACCTCCGCGGAGCGGGCCCGGCGGTGCGCCAGGATGTCCTGGGTGATCTCGGCGGAGCGGCCCGCGAGCACGCTGAGCAGCGAGTCGGCGATGCCGTGGGTGGCCTCGTTGACGCCCTGCAGGTAGCAGGCGGCGGTCGCGGGACGGCCGAGGTCGAGCCGGTAGTTGCGGCTCACGTTGATCTCCTCGACACCGATCGACTCCGCGAGGGCCTTGACCGCCCACGGCATCTCGCGGACGAAGCCGGTGCCCAGGAGCACCAGGTCCGTGCGCATCTCCCGCTCGGCTCCCGACTTGCGGTCGACGAGGGTCAGGACGACCTCGTCGCCGTCCATGCGGGCGCCGGTCACGTCCGTCATGGGATGCATGCCCAGGCGCTCCTGGCCGGAGCGGCGGTCCTGGTAGAACTGCCGGTACAGGCCGTCCAGGGTGGCCGGGGAGAGACCGCCGTAGTTGGAGCGGTACATCTCGCCGAGGAGCTGCTGGCGGGCCTCGGGCGAGGAGCCGTAGAACTCGTCGATGAAGGACGTGTAGTAGAGCTCGTTGGTGAACTTGCTGCTCTCGTAGCCGTTCAGACCGATCGAGCGCATGATCATCGTCGGCTTGCACTCGGGCAGGTCCCGCAGCGCTGCGCCGAACAGCTCGGCCGCGCTCTGCGCGCCGCCGATCACCGCGACGCGGTGCGGCAGGTCGGCCCGCACCTCGGCGATGCGCTGCGTGTACTGGGTGCTGTGGATGACGCGCTCGGCCGGCAGACCGTCGAACACGGCGGGCACGTGGGCGTCGCGGCCCGCGCCGATCACGAGGTAGCGGCAACCGATGGTGTCGCCGTCGGCCAGGGTGACCAGCCAGCCGGCCAGCTCACCGTCGTCGCCCGTCACCGCCTCGACGCCGGCGCATTCGCGGCCGTATTCGACCTGCACCGTCTCGAGTTCGTTGGCGACCCACTGCAGATACTCGGATATCTCGCTGCGGTAAGGAACGAAACTCGCGAGGTTGACGAAGGCGTCGAGACGTTCCTGCGAGTGAAGGAAATTGACGAAGGAAAATCTGCTGGTCGGATTGCGCATGGTGACCAGGTCCTTGAGGAAAGACACCTGGCTGAGCGCGTCGGGCAGCAGCATGCCTCGCTGCCACACGATGTCCTGCTCGCGCTCGATCAGCAGGGTGTCACCGGCCAGCTCGGGTGCGAGCTCCTCGACGGCGACCGCCAGCGCCAGGTTCGCCGGGCCTGCACCGACTGCGAGCAGTTCGACATTGCGATGCGCCATGGAAGTACCTCCAGATGGAACAGGTGGACAGGTTCGTACGGTCAGGCAGGACGGTTCGCGTCCTTGCGTTGCCTCCCGGGTGATGACCACATTCCATGGCAGCGCCCGATTGCCCGGAAGCCGTCTCGGCCACGGACAATCAACTCGGCGGCGGCCCTCGCGGGCGGGTTGATTGGCCGGTACCACCGATTACTTCCGGTCAATGCGGAGCCCCATTTCCATGGGGTCACGTGATCAGTTGCGTCACACGTATCCGGCTGGCCGAACCATCCCTCGGGCAGCCGGGCTTCCATCGAAACCCCATGAGAAGGAGCCCTCGTGCCGCTCACCGAGCCCATCACCCCTGCCGGCGCCCTCTACCGTTCCGAGAGCCCCACCCGGGTCGCCACGCGCCGACGTCTGCTGATGTGCCGGCCCCGGCACTACGACGTCACCTACTCGATCAACCCGTGGATGAACCCGCAGCACGCCACGGACAACGCGCTCGCCGTCAGCCAGTGGGAGGGTCTGCGTGACCTGTACCTCGAACTCGGCCACGTGGTGGAGGAGATAGACCCCATCGAGGGCCTGCCCGACATGGTGTTCGCCGCCAACGGCGCCACCGTCGTCGACGGCAAGGTCTACGGGGCCCGCTTCCGGCACGCGGAGCGCACCGCCGAGGGACCGGCGTACCTGCGGTGGCTGGAGGGCCGCGGCTACACGGACTCCCTCTGGCCCGAGTTCGTCAACGAGGGCGAGGGCGACATCCTCACCGTCGGCCGCCGCCTCCTGGCCGGTACCGGCTTCCGCACCGACCCGCGTTCCCACGCGGAGGCGCAGGAGTTCTTCGGCCTCCCGGTCACCTCGCTGACCTTGGTGAACCCGGAGTACTACCACCTGGACACCGCGCTCTCCGTGCTGTCCGAGGACGAGGTCATGTACTACCCGGCCGCCTTCTCCCAGGGCAGCCAGGCCGTACTGCGCGCGATGTTCCCCACCGCGATCCTGGCCACCGCCGAGGACGCGGCCGTCTTCGGCCTCAACGCCTTCTCCGACGGGCGCCACGTACTCCTGCCGGCCGCGGCCACCGGCCTGCACGCCAAGCTGCGGGCGCGCGGCTTCGAGCCGATCGGGGTCGAGCTCTCCGAGCTGCTCAAGGCCGGCGGCAGCGTCAAGTGCTGCACGCTGGAACTGCGCGACCGCTGACCGCGCAACCCTTTCGGCGGCGACGGTGTTTCTACCGTCGCCGCACGGCCCTGGCGGTGGGCCGGGTCGTGACGAATGAAGATCATGACGAACGAAGGAGTCCCGCCATGCCGACCCCCGGTCCGCTCAGCGCCGCCACCGCCACGGTGGCGATCCATCCCACGGCCTTGGGGCCGCTCGTGCTGGCGGCGACGGACGACGCGCTCGTGCTGTGCTGCTACGGCACCACCGAAGCGGCCGAGGAGCGCCTGGGCCGGGGCGGCCTGCGCCCGGCCGGACCGGGGGAGGCGGACGCACCGGGACGCAAGGTCCTGGACGAGGCCCGGGAGCAGATCGACGCCTATCTGGCCGGGACGCGCCGGGACTTCACCGTCGCGACGGACCTGCGGCTCGCCACCCCGTTCAGCCGGCGCACGAACCTGATGCTGGCCGAGTTCGTCCCGTACGGGAGCACCGCGACCTACGCGGACCTCGCCCGGGCGCTGGAGCGGCCCGGCGCCGCGCGTGCCGTCGGCACGGCGCTGGGAGCGAATCCGCTGTGCGTGGTGCTGCCCTGCCACCGGATCATCGGCTCCACGGGCAGTCTCAGCGGCTACGCGGGAGGGCTGGAGGCCAAGCGCCATCTGCTCGCCCTCGAAGCCACGGCCTCGCCGGCCGCCTGAATCCGCCCTCCCCGCCGCAGAAAGCAGAGCATGTGAGCGCGTACGAGCCGTCCCAGCTCCCGGGCCTCGAAGTACCCGGCCCGGTCTTCGCCCCACCCGCGCCCGGAAGCCTCGACTGGACGCGGCTGGCCGCGGAACTGAACACCGAGGGGGTGGCGGTGACCCCGCCGCTGCTGTCGCCCGAGCAGTGTGCGGAGCTGCGGGAACTCTTCGACCACCCCACGGCCTTCCGCAGCACCGTGACCATGGCGCGGCACCGCTTCGGCGAGGGCCTCTACCGCTACTTCGCCTACCCGCTGCCCCCACTCGTCCAGGACCTGAGGGAACGGCTGTACCCGCCGCTGGCCCTGATCGCCAACGAATGGGCCCGGCGGCTGGGGCAGCCGGCCTTCGCCCCCGACCACGAGGGACTGCTCGGGGCGTGCGCTGCCGCCGGGCAGCACCGCCCGACCCCGCTCCTGCTCCGGTACGGGCGCGGCGGCTACAACTGCCTGCACCAGGACGTCTACGGGGACCTGACCTTCCCGCTCCAGGTGGCGATCATGCTCGACCGCCCGGACGAGGACTTCACCGGCGGGGAGAGCGTGTTCGTCGAACAGCGTCCGCGCGCCCAGTCCCGCCCGCTCGTCAGACGGCCGACCCAGGGCCAGGGCCTGATCTTCACCGTCGACCACCGCCCGGTGCGCTCGGTGCGCGGCTGGAGCCGGGTGACGCTGCGGCACGGCGTGAGCGCCGTCCTCAGCGGGGAGCGCCACGTACTGGGCGTCATCTTCCACGACGCGCGCTAGGGGGTGTCTTGCCGATCGGAGCGGGGTGATCGGCGCGAGGTTTTCCCGGTCGATCCCTATACCGGGAGGCGGCGGAATCAACCGGTCCGAGGACCCGGTTTCTGCCGCCTCGTTCCAGCGGACCGCCGCGGTGCGCGGTTCTCGCGGGTCAGCGTCCCGTACGGCGGGCCCGCGCCCGGCAGAACCGCCGCTCGCGCTGAAGTTCCGCTGGAGTTCCGCACCATCGCGCTTCCGTACGGTCGCCTTGCGACGGAGCGCCGATCTTGACGAGCCGTCGTGCACCTCGGCTGATCGGGCGGTCCAACGTGAGGAGCGGTGGCGAACATGCAGCACGTCCAGGGCGCACAGGTCGCGACATCAGGGCACGATCCCGGACCCGACGGTCCGAGCCTGTCGCTCAACAGCTCTCAACACCGGCTCATCACCGCGTCCCTGCAATCGCTGGCGCAGGAGATGAACGACATCGCCGAGCAGGCGTCCGCGCTGCTCACGACACCCGCGGGCCGTCCGTCCACCGACTCCGAGGCCTTCACCCGGATCGCCCGAAGAACCGTGCCCCGCTGGCACTTCGCGATGCTGAACGACACCGAGCGCAACGACGCCCTGGCCGGCGCCCTGGCTCGCGGCATCCCGTCCGGGGCGACCGTGCTGGACATCGGCTCGGGGAGCGGGCTGCTCGCCATGGCGGCGGCCCGGGCCGGCGCGGCCCGCGTGATCACCTGCGAGATGAATCCGCTGCTCGCGGAGGTGGCCCGGCAGGTCATCGACGCCCACGGCTACGGCGACGTCATCACGGTGATCGGCAAGCCGTCGACCTCGCTGGAGATCGGCCGTGACCTCGACGGCCCGGTGGACGTGCTCGTCTCGGAGATCGTCGACTGCGGGCTCATCGGAGAGGGCCTGCTGCCGTCGATCCGGCACGCGCGCCGGCACCTGCTGAAGCCCCACGGGATCATGTTCCCCTCCGCGGCCCGCATCCTCGGCCGTCTGGTCAGCAGCGAGGACATCCTGCGGCTCAACCAGGTCACGACGGCGAGCGGCTTCGACGTCTCGCTCATGAACACGCTGTCCACCCGCGGCCACCTCCCGGTGCGCCTGGGCACCTGGCCCCACCGGTTCCTTTCCGAGACGGCCACGGTCGTGGACTTCGACCTGGCCGAGGACCCCCTGGAGCCGGGCGAGCGCCAGATCGACCTCACCGCGAGCGCCGACGGCGAGGCGCACGCCCTGGTCGTCTGGTTCGAGCTGGACATGGCGGCCGGCACCACACTGACCAACTCCCCGGAGAACACCCGCTCGCACTGGATGCAGGGCTGGGTCCCGCTGGAGAAGTCCGTCCCGGTGAAGGCGGGCGAGAGCGTCCCGCTCCGGCTCCGGTGGAGCGACTTCTCCCTCAGCGTGCACGTCTGACCCACACCGCCGGCGGGCCCACCCCGTACCGCCGGCCGTACCTCCTGCGCATCCGGACCAAGGAGAACGCAATGAGTCACGTACCGCAGCACGTCCCGTTCGAGCTCAGCGGCACCGCACTGCGCGACGCGATCGTGCAGTACGCCACGAACCCGATCTTCCTCGACAACCTGGACTGGCAGAACGACGACAACCCCTACCGTCGCCAGCTGCGCCCGCAGGTCCTGCCGCACCTCGACTTCGACAAGGTGCCGGGCCGGGAGAACATCCTCGACTACACGAGCCTGGCCGTGCAGCGCCTGCTCACCTCCGTCTACGAGGCCGACCTGGTGTTCTTCCCCAAGTCCGGCCTGGAGGGCAAGGAAGAGGACTTCCGCGCGTTCTACAGCCCCGCCAACCGGGCGCTCGGGGAGAGAATACGGCCGGCGCTGGAGCGGTACGCCTTCGGTTTCCTCGACGACGAGGTCGAGACGTCCGGGAAGTGGACGAAGGCGAGCCTGGACAGTTACCTCGACTCGCTCGACATGGGCGGCGGCGAAGAGCTGTCAGCGATCGAGGCGGCCGTCACGGGCTCCACCGACCCCGAGCGCGCCGCCCGCATGTGGCTGGTGCAGTTCGCCCCCGACTTCCTCTCCGAGGCGTCGCCGATGATGCGCAACGTCCTCGGCTACTACGGGCCGGTCCAGTCCGAGTGGTTCAAGGTCGTCATCGACGAGTACGGCTACGGCGTGCACGACACCAAGCACAGCACCCTGTTCGAGCGGACCCTGGAGTCCGTCGGCCTGAAGTCCGACCTGCACCGGTACTGGCAGTACTACCTCAACAGCAGCCTCCTGCTGAACAACTACTTCCACTACCTGGGCAAGAACCACGAGCTGTTCTTCCGCTACGTCGGCGCCCTGTTCTACACCGAGAGCTCGCTGGTCGACTTCTGCCGGCGGGCCGACCGCCTGCTGCACGGTGTCTTCGGCGACTCCGTCGACACCACGTACTTCACCGAGCACGTGCACATCGACCAGCACCACGGCCGGATGGCGCGCGAGAAGATCATCGCGCCGCTCATCGAGGCCCACGGCGAGGGGATCATCCCCGAGATCGTCCGCGGCATCGAGGAGTACCGGGTGCTGCTGGAGGTCGCCGACAAGGACTTCGTCGCGCAGATCTCCTGGATGGACGACCAGCCGGAGCTCAAGAAGCTGCACGGTCCCGTCTACGAGGCCATCAAGGAGGGCCGGGTCCAGGCGCCGGTGGCGCACCTGGTCGAGCCCTTCAACGAGCTCTCCAACACGCACTGCCACGAGGGCGACGAGCTCTGCCACATCGTCTCCGGAACCATGCGCTTCGAGAGCGGGCTCGGCTCCTCCCTGACGCTGGAGGCGGGAGAGGGGGTCGTCATCCGGCGCAACCGGCTGCACGGCGCCGACATTCTGTCCGAGGAGTGTGTCTACGAGATCCACTCGGTGGGGGATTACCGCAAATGCCTGTAGTGAGCTTCCCTGTCGCGGGGCGGGAGAACTGCGTGGTCGTCTCCGGGACGGCCTACGTGTACGCCACGGTCGACGGCCGCGGCTTCGTGATGAACGCCCAGTGCCCCCACCGCGGCGGCCCGCTCCACCTGGCCGGTGTGACACCGGACGCCGGCCGGCTGATCTGTCCCTGGCACGACCGCAAGACGTCCGCGGCGCGGCTGCGCAACGAGATCCCGGCCGTGCGGACCGGGAACCGGGTCACGGCGGTCTTCCCCGACCGTCCCGCCCGCGCCGCGACGGCCCCGGCCGACGTATGCGGCCGCACCAGCCGTGAGTACCGGCCATTGTCGGCCGAACTCGCCCGCCCGGGTGCGGCGGTCTGATCCCATCCCGTTGCACCCGGCGTCGGACATCCGGCGCCGGGTGCAACGGCCTGCACCGACCCGGTGTTCTACAGGTGGCGGCGCACCGGCCGAAGGCATCACGACGAACGAGGAGTGTGGACCATGGCGTGGGACGGCGAGAAGCCGCTTCTGCTGCTGATCGGAAGCAGCGGTCAGCGCAGCAGGGAGTTCATTCTGCGGACGGTGAGCACGCGTTACGCGTTATGGCTCCTCCAGCCGGCACCGGTGAGCTGGGAAGAGCCGTACGTCGTGGGCTCCTCCATCGTCGACAACACCGACGCGGACGCCCTGACGGCGGCCGCCCGGCAGGTGGCCGCCGCGCACGAGGTGGCCGGTGTGTTCTGCTACGACGAGGGCCTCGTCACCCCCGCCGCGCACGTGGCCCGGGCGCTCGGGCTGCCGGGCAACTCCCCCGAGTCCGTCATCGCCTGCCGGGACAAGGCCGCCACGCGGGCCGCGCTGGAGACGGCCCGGGTGCCCCAGCCGGCCTCGATCGGGGTCCGGTCCCTGGCCGAGGCCCGGGCGGCGGCGGAGAAGATCGGCTTCCCCGTCGTGCTGAAGCCGCGCGGGCTGGCCGGCGGGATGGGCGTGCGCAAGGCCGACGGCCCCGAGGACGTGGAGAGCGCCTACCGGGCGGCGTCCGGCGCCTCCTACCCCGGTGTTCCCGTCTTCGACGTGTCGGTGCTCGTCGAGGAGTTCGCCGACGGCCCGGAGATCAGCGTCGACACGGTCTTCTTCGACGGGGAGTGCGTGCCGCTCGTCGTCGCCCGCAAGCAGGTCGGCCTGGCGCCCTTCTTCGAGGAGACGGGTCACGAGGTCGACGGCGCCGACCCGCTGCTGACCGATCCCGAGCTGTTGGAGGCGCTGCGGGCCGCGCACGCCGCCCTGGACTTCCACACCGGCGTCAGCCACACCGAGTTCCGCATCACCGCCGGCGGACTGCGTCTGATGGAGGTCAACGCCCGCCTCGGCGGCGACATGATCCCCTACCTCGGGGAGCTGGCCACCGGCGTCGACGTCGCGATGGCGGCGGCGGACACCGCGGCGGGGGTCCGCCCGAACACCGAGGTACGCCACCGCAAGGCCGCGGCCATAGCCTTCCTGTACCCGGACGAGGACATCGAGATCGATGCCGTGACCGTCCACGAGGACCGCTTCCCGGCCGATGTCCACAGCGCCGACGCGATGGCGGGTCCCGGCTCGGTGCTGCGTCTGCCGCCGCGCGGCTACATCTCCCGCTACGCCCGCGTGATCGCCCTCGCCGACTCGGTCGAGCGGGCCCGCGCCGCCCTGCTGACCGCCCCCGAGATCGTGGAGCTCGACTCCCGCCCGGCGGAGGTACCCGCTCCGTGACGAACACCGGACACGACTCCCCGGAGGGCCGCAAGGCCGCCCGGCCGTCCGTCGTACAGACCCTGCGCGGGATCCCGGGACCGATCTGGCTGGTCCTGGTCGGCATGCTGATCAACCGGCTGGGCAATTTCCTCCAGATCTATTTGGTGCTCTACCTCACCGACAAGGGCTTCAGCACGTCCGCGGCCGCCTTCGCCCTCGGTGCGTACGGCGTGGGCTCGGTCGTCGGCGTCCTGGCGGGCGGCTCGATCTCGGACCGGGTCGGCTACGCGTGGACCATCGTCGGCTCCATGGCCCTCGCCGGCCTGCTCACCCTCAGCCTGGTCTTCCTCGACAGCCTGCCCGTGGTGATCACGGTGGCCGCGGTGATCGGCATCGCCGCCCAGGCCTACCGGCCCGCCTCCTCGGCGCTACTGGTGGAGGCCACCCCCGAGGAACACCACGTCATGGTGTTCGCGGTCTACCGCATGGCGTTCAACCTCGGCACCACCGCGGGCCCGCTCCTCGGCGCCCTGCTCATCAGCTACTCGTACGACCTGATGTTCTACATCGACGCGGTGACGTCGGTGGGCTTCGCCCTCTTCGCCCTGGTCCTGGTCCGCACCGGGACGACCACCGGTCCCGGCGCCCGGGATCCGCAGGCCGACGGCGCCTCGTACCTGGCCGTACTCCGCGACCGCCGCTACCTGCTGTTCCTGCTGGCGCTGTTCCTCAACGCCGTCGTCTACATCCAGCACACCTCCGCGCTGCCGCTCCAGCTCAAGGCCGACGGCCACGGACCGACCTTCTACTCCGCGCTGCTCTCGCTGAACGCGGCCATGGTCATCTGCCTGGAGCTGCTGTTCACCAAATACGTGCAGCACCTCCCCGGACGGTTCGCCGTCGCGCTGGGCGTCGGCCTGGTCGGCGTCGGCATGAACCTCTACGTGGCCGGTCCCGGCATGGCCATGTTCGTGATCGCGACCGTGGTCTGGACGGTCGGCGAGATGATCGGCACCCCGACGGCCTCCGCCTGGCCCGGCAAGGTCGCCCCCGCGCACCTGCGGGGCCGCTACATCGCCGCCTCCTCCTTCCCGATGCAGATCGGCTACGCGGTCGGCCCGGTGATCGGCATCGCGGCGTGGCAGGCCTCGGCCGCCTCCGTGTGGTGGCTGTGCGGAGCACTGACCGCCGTCGCCGTCGTCGTCACCCTGATCGGCATGGCCGAGCCCCCCGCCGACAAGCGGCGGCCGGCCGCGGACACCGAACCGTCGGCCGCGCCGGCGCCCGCCGAAACACCCTGAGCCCCCTGACCCGTGCCGCGGTTCTCCGGCACGCCGTGATCCGGAAGTGAGCGAAGCTGCCCATGGCCTACGCAGACGGCATCGAGAATTTCGTGAAGACGGTCGACGGCGCCCTGCCGCCGGACTTCTACACCTACCCCGTCGAACGACAGCGCGCCCTGTACGACGGGCTGACCGAGGTCCTCCCGATCCCCGTGCCCGAGGGCGTGACCCACCGGGACGCGAGCGTCACCCACGGCGGACGCACCGCCCGGATCCGCATCTACGAGCCGGCCCGGCGCACGGGCGACGCCGTGCTGTTCTACATACGCGGCGGCGGTTTCGTCATCGGCTCCCTCCACAGCCACCACAGCCTGGTCGCCGAACTCGCCGACCGCACCGGCCTGGTGGCCGTCGCCCTCGACTTCGGCATGGCCCCGGAGAACCCGCATCCCGGCCCGCTGGAGGACTGTTACGCCGGACTGTGCGGCACGCTGGCCGACCTGCCCGCCCTCGGGCTCGACTTCATCGACCCCGAGGGCGCGGTGCTCTGCGGGGAGAGCTCCGGGGCCAACATGGCCGTCGTCCTCTCGATGATCGCCCGCGACCGGGGCGGCCCCCGGCTGCGCGGCCAGGCGGTCATCAGCCCGGTGCTCGACTTCACCCGGTGGCGGCACGGCGGCGAGGACGCGCCCCTGCTCTCCGGCGGGGAGATGGAGTTCTACACCGCGTGCTACTGCCCCGAGCCCGGACAGGCGGAGCTCCCGTACGTCTCGCCGTTGCTCACCGGCACCTTCCACGACCTGCCGCCCGCGTACGTGGTGGGCTGCGAGATGGACTCGCTGCGCGTGGACGCCGAGAAGTACACCGCCCGACTGCGGCAGAACGGCACGCCGGTGACGTACGTGATGGAGGAGGGGATGGTGCACGCCCCGGTGCGCGCCCGCCGGATCAGCGAGCCGGCCGGGCGGTTCTTCGCGCGCTACTGCGACGCCGTGGCCGCCCTGGCGGCCGGAGAGGCGGCCGGCCGTGACGAGCGCTGAACGGATCCCGGACGCACCGCAGGGCCCCTGTGTGATCGTCGACCCGTACTCCTCGGGGGCCCTGTTCGCCCGGACGCTGGCCGACCACGGCGTCCCGGCGGTGGCGGTGGTCACCGGCCCCCGCCCCCCGGAGGCCTACGCCGGCTCCTACCGGCCGCAGGACTTCCCCGAGGTCATCGTCTACGAGGGCGACCTGGAGGCCGTCGTCGCGCGGCTGCGGGCGCTGGACCCGCGCTGCGTCGTGGCGGGCTGCGAGTCCGGGGTGGAACTGGCCGAACGGCTCGCCCCGCTCGTGACGCCCGAGCGGTGCAACGTACCCGAACTCGCCGATGCCCGCAGGGACAAGGCCGCCATGGCGGCCGCCGTCGCCGCGGCCGGCCTGCCGGTCATCCCGCAGCTCTGCACCGATGACGCCGACGAGGTGGCGGCCTGGCTGGAGCGCGAGGGCCTGGCCGGGGCGGACCTGGTCGTCAAGCCGCCCAAGAGCGCCAGCACCGACGGTGTGATCAAGCTGGTCGGCGGCGCGGACTGGCGGGCGGTGTTCGCGCGCCAGCTCGGCCGGGTCAACCAGTTCGGCGAGGTCGACGACCGGCTCCTGGTCCAGAAGTTCGTCACCGGGACCGAGTACGTGATCGACACCTTCAGCCACGACGGCAAGCACGCCGTGGTCGACGTGTGCGCCTACCGCAAGGTCGACAACGGTCCGCACATGGCCGTCTACGACACCATGCGATGGCTTCCCCCGGACGATCCGGCCCTGCCCGGCCTCACGGAGTACGTCTTCGGCGTCCTGGACGCGGTGGGTCTGCGCTTCGGCTCGGCCCACGTCGAGGTGATGGGGACGGCGGACGGACCGCTGCTCATCGAGCTCGGGGCCCGGCCGCACGGCGGCGGCCAGCCGCGCTTCAACCGCAACGCCACCGGCGACAGCCAGATCGACCGGACCGTGCGCTGGCTGACCGGGGGCGAACTCCCGCAGGGCTACGAGCTGCTCGTCCACCAGATGTGCGTCTTCCACATCGCGCCCCGCTCCGGAACCGTCAGCGGCACGGCCGCCCTGGACGGGGTCCGCGACCTCCCCAGCCACCACTTCTCGATCCAGAACCTGACCGACGGCGACCACGTCCCCGCCACCAAGGACCTGGTCGACAGCCTCAACTTCGGGTTCGTGATCCTCGCCCACCCCGACGCCGAACAGATCCAGCGGGACTACGAGGCCGTCCGGGCCGCGGAACGCCTGCTTTCCATCGAGGAGCAGCGATCAACACCGCCGCCTTCCTGATCAGTTCCCTGGTGGTGATCATGACGCCCGGACCCGACCTCGTCATGATCACCAACCTGGTGCTGAACGGCTCCCTCCGCGTGGCCACCGCCGCCGCACTCGGCATGATCACCGCGGGGGCCGTCCAGGCCGGACTCGGCGCGGCCGGGCTGGCCGCCCTCCTCGCGGCCAGCCCGGGGCTCTTCGCGGCCTTCCGCTGGGCCGGCGCGGTCGTGCTGCTCGGCTGGGCCGTGCTCGCCGTGCGGCGGGCCACCGCCCGGGTCGGCGCCCAGCCCCCGGCGCCGACCCCGGAAACCACGGCCGTCCCCGCGCCCGCCACGGGTGAACCGTCGGTGCGCCAGGCCTTCGGGCAGGGCCTGCTGTGCACCGGGTCCAACCCCAAGGTGGGCATCTTCCTGATGGCCTTCCTGCCCCAGTTCGTGCCTGTGGGCATGGCCCCCGAGATCGGGGTCCCGCTGCTGGCCGCCTGCTATCTGGCCCTGGGCCTGCTCTGGCTCCTCGCCTGGATGCGGCTGGTCCACCGGCTCGCACCGCACCTGCGGTCCCCGCGGGTGCTGCGGATCGCCGACAGCCTCACCGCCGCCGTGTTCGGGCTCTTCGCGGTCCGGCTGGCACTGGGCGGGTGATGTGGCCTCCCGCCTGCGCCCCCGCTGCGGTCACACCGACCGCAGCGGGCACTGCGCGTCCTCCCGCAGCGCCAGTCTGCGCGCATAGCGCAGCAGCGGAGCGGGGAGGGAGAACCGGTTGGGCGCGCACTCCCGCAGCAGGCTCACGCCGACCAGGCGGCGCAGCGCCCGCGTCGCCTCCAGCGGGGTGGTTCCCGCCAGGTCTGCCATGGCGTAGCCGCTGACGAGCCGTCCCTCGGTCCGCGCGAACAGCCGGAACCAGCGGCGCAGGGGCTCCGGCAGGGACACGTAGGAGAGTTCGAACGCCGCGTGGACCGCGGTGAACAGGTCGTCGTTCTCGACCGGCAGCTCCCGGAACGCCCCGGCCTCCTGCAACTCCACGCAGAGCTGGGCGATACCGACCCGGGGGTGCTCCTCCAGCCGTGCCGCGAGCAGCCGGATCGCCAGCGGCAGACCTCCGCACCGCCGGTTCAGCGCCCTCGCGGCCAGCGGCTCGGCGTCCACCCGCCCGCTGCGCAGCAGCCGGGCCAGGAGCGTGATCGCCTCGTCCTCACCGAGCACGTCGAGGTCGAGCCGCGGGACGCCGTCCCGGGCCACCAGTCCCGGCAGGGTGTCGCGGCTGGTGACGAGGACCGCGCAGCCGGCCGCGCCCGGAACGAGCGGACGGATCTGGCTCTCCTGGCGCGCGTTGTCCAGCACGATCAGCATCCGCCGGTCCGACAACAGGGTGCGGTACAGGTTCGCGGCCTCGTCGAGGGACCGGGGGAGCTCCCCGTCGGGGACGCCCAGGGCGCGCAGGAACGAGGCGAGCACCTCCTGCGGGTGCAGCGCCCGCCGGTCGGCGTACCCGTGCAGGTCGACGTACAACTGCCCGTCGGGGAACCGGTCGCGCACCCGGTGTGCCCAGCGCACGGCCAGCGCCGTCTTGCCCACGCCGGGAAAGCCCGTGACCAGCACGGCCGGGACCTGCCCGACCTGCTCGCCGGTGGGCAGGAGCAGCCGGTCCAGCCGCTTCAGTTCGGCGGTGCGGCCGACGAAGCCCGTGCTCGCCGCCGGTGTCTGGGACGGCCGGGGCCTGGCCGGGGGCGCGGCCGGCCGGGGCGCGGGCGCGGGCGCCGCGTCGAACGCGGCCCACGTGGCCGCCGGTCCCGTCCGCGGCCAGGGCAGCTCCTGGTGCAGGATCCGCAGGTGGGCGCGGCGCAGTTCGTCGCCCGGTTGGACGCCCAGCTCACGGTCGAGCCGGCGGGCCACCTCGGAGTAGATCCGCAAGGCCTCCCGCTGCTCCCCGCAGCTCGCCAGCACCAGCATCAGCCGTGCCTGGAGGCCCTCGTGCAGCGGTTCCTCCTCCGTGGCGCCGCGCAGGGCTCCCAGGACCCGCTCGGGCCGCCGCACCTGCAGGGAGAGGTCGGTGTAGAGCAGCAGGCTCTCCACCCGCTGTCGGGCGGCCGCCATGGCCGCGGGATGGTGCGGCAGCAGCGGTTCGCCGGCCAGGAGCGGGCCGCGCCAGCAGCCGTAGGCGCGTTCGGCCAGCTCGTGGGCCGCTTCCGCGTCACCGGCCCCGTGTGCCTGCCGGGCCCGTGCCCACAGGTCCTGGAACTGGGTCAGGTCGATCTGGTCGCGCTCCAGTTCCAGCACGTAGCCCGTGTGGGTGCGGGCCAGGAACGAAGGGGCCGGTGCCTGCGCCCCGTCACCGGGGAGCAGCAGCACCCGGCGCGCCTGGCTGACGTAGGTGTGCACCAGGTTCTGGTACGACCGCGGCGGGTCCTTCGGCCACAGCGCGTGGGTGATCTCCCCCAGGCCGGCCGCTTCGGGGTACCGCACGGCGAGCAGGGCCAGCAGGCGTCGCACCTTGGCCGCGTGGACGTGGGTCTCGACGCCGCGGTACCGAACGGACAGCGGACCGAGGACGCCGATGTGGAGCCGCTCGTTCCCCGGTCGTACGGCCTCACGCGCGGGCGGCGCCAGCTGCCGTGCGGTGTCGGCGTCGAGGCCCAGCACCCGGGCCAGGAGCCGTACGGTCCGCGTCTGGGGCCGGTGGACCCGGCCGTGCTCGATGTCCCGCAGGACCCGCACGCTCACCCCGGCGCGTTCCGCCAGCTCGCGCTGCGTCAGTCCCTCGCGTCCCCGGAACGAGAGAAGCCGTTCACCGAAGGACCAACTGCCGCCGCTTAAGTCTTCGTCCGCGGGCGCCGTGCCGCGGACGCGGTTCCCCATCATGCCGGGAATACGAGTACGGACGAAAGCGAGGCGGGAAGGCAACGCCTTGTGAATCGTTTTTCCATTGTTGTGCGCAGAACGGTCGCCACCACGCCTCCCCCGAGACCTCACCGGATCTTGAGCAACCCGGACCGTGAGCGACCCGGCTGTGCGCCCACAACTCGTTCGCAACTCTAGCTTCGCGGTGCGACCACTGGTCAAGGGGCTCGCCCCCTTTTGTTCCGAACCGGTCACATCGCACCCCTTGTACCTCCGGCTTTGGGATTCCCACGAATATCGGCCAGATGGCGAGAAATGGGCAGTACTCCATGATCTCGCCCCGACAAGATCTCCGCCACGCCCGGGAAGATCGCACCGGCGCGCCCGATATGCGGATGACATAAAGGGAACCGGATATCACACCGAATGCGAATGGCAAGCAAAGTAAAAGAATTTTGGCGGTAGCTGCAACGTTCGCGCGCGGCCCGGTGTTCACAAGGAGGATGGACGAGACGACTCTCCCGCTGACGGAACTGCTCGCGACCGACCTGGACGACGGGTTCACCGAACTCGTACGCACCCAGGCCGGCACCGTGCGCGCTGTCCTGCTGCGTCTCTCCGGCTCCGCGCGGGACGCCGACGACCTGGGCCAGGAAACGTTCCTGCGCGCCTACTCCGCCCTGCGCGGGTACCCGCCCGAGCGCCGCGGGCAGCTCCAGCCGCGCGCCTGGCTGCTGACCATCGCGGCGAACGTATGGCGCAACCACGTCCGCACCCTGAGCCGCCGGCCCGGCGTCGCCGACGGCATCGAGGTGACGACCATCGAGATCCCGGACGGCTGCCCCGGGCCGGAACAGCTCGCGCTCGACGGCGCGCGCCGGGCCCGGCTGGTGGCCGCGCTGTCCCGGCTGCCGGACCACCACCGGCTGCCCGTGGTGCTGCGGCACATCGGCGAGCTGAGCTACCAGGAGGTGGCCGGGATCCTGGGCTGCCCGGTCGGCACGGTGAAGGCCCAGGTGTCGCGGGGGCTCGCCGCCCTGCGCGCGGAGCCCGGCCTGGCCGCCGACCGCGCGACGCACGGAGCGGCCGGGGCGAAGACGGCGACAGCGAAGACAACAACAGCGAAGACGACACACGAACCGGCCCGGACGGAAAGGAAGGAGGCGACGGGATGAGACTGCCGGACGAGTTGGACACGTTGCGCGAGGCGGCACCCGCGGGGTTCGCGGCCCGCGTGCTGGACCGCGTCGGCGTTCCGGCACATCGCTACGACTGCTACGTGCGGGTCGATTCCCCGGTCGGCCCCCTCTACGTCGCCCACGGGCGGGGCGCGGTGACCGGCTCCGCCGCCACGGACTGGTACGCCGACGACCGGGCGTTCGAGGACGCCTACCGGGCCCGGACCCATCGGTCGGCGCTCTCCGGGGTCAAGCCCCCGCCGGGTCTGGCACGGGCCCTGCGCGGCCGGGACCGGACCCTGCGCTACGAGTTCGGGCCGCTTCCGGAAGAACAGCGCGCCGTCCTGCGGGCGACCCGGGCCATCCCGTTCGGGCAGCTCCGACCGGCGGCCTGGCTGGCCCGCGAGGCCGGGCTGCCGGATCTGGCGCCCGAGGTGGTGGTGGCGGCGGTCCGGGCCAACCCCGTCCCCGTGCTCGTGCCCGCGCACCGGTTGTGCACGGACGACGGGCTCCCGGCCGACTGCGGACTGCCGGCCGGGTTCGAACGGCGGCTTCGGGATCGGGAGGGCGTGGACGCCGAGCGCGTGGAGCGGTTCGTGCGGGCGGGCGCCCGGTTCCTGGGCAGCGGCACCACGCGGATCTTCTGCTATCCGACCTGCGCGCACGCGCGCCGCATCACCGCCCGCCACGAGGTGCCCTTCACCTCGGCCGACGAGGCCTCCGCCGCCGGGTTCCGGGGCTGCCTCAGCTGCCGGCCGGCCGTCGTCTGACCTTCCGGCCTCCGGCCGACGCGCGTTCAGCGGTCGGCGGCGATCAGGTCGAGCAGGCCGGGGAAGCGCAGGTCCAGGTCCACGCGGCGCAGCGTGGCCGCCCGGCTGTTGCCGCGGTCCACCTGCCGCACCAGGCCCGCCTCGCGCAGGATCCGGAAGTGGTGGGTGGTCGTCGACTTCGAGACCGGGAGGTTGAAGGAGGCGCAGGTGCGCGCCGTGCCCGCCGGTTCCCCGAGCAGCTCGCGCACGACGGCGTAACGCAGGGGGTCGGAGAGCGCGTTCAGCACGACCAGCAGGCTCATCTCCTCCAGCGAGGGGTGGCCGTCCTCGTCGGGCATCGCGCCCTCCTCCCATAGGTACGGCTTGCATCATACCTCCCTCCTGTGCCAGCTTAAGGTTCGATCAAAACCGAACCTGGCCGTCAGCGGGCCGGGCCGAGCCGGGAGTTGTGCCCATGAGTACGCAGACCACACCGTCGGCCGCGCCACCGTTACGACCGCAAGAGCCACCGGGGCGGCCGGCCCGGTCGGGGCGCACCGCCACCCTGACCGCCGTGCTCCTCACGGTCCCCGCCCTGCTGTGCGCCGTGACCACCACCCTGCTGCGCGGCGGCTCCCCCAGGAGGACCGCGTGAAGCACACCCAGGTCCTGGTCGTCGGGGGCGGTCCCGTCGGGATGCTCGTCGCCGCCGAGCTCGGGCACCACGGCGTCCGCACCGTCGTACTCGAAGCCGAACCGCGGACCGTCGACCGGCCCAAGGCCGGCACCGTGCACGCCCGCACCGCGCAGGGTCTGGCCCGGCGCGGTCATTTGCCCGTGCCCATCGCGACCGAGGACCTGCTGGGGCGCGGCCGTGCCGAAGGGTTCCACTTCGCGGGTGCCCCGGGACTCGTCATCACCGCCCCCGCCACCGAGCCCCGCCCCGTGCTCGGCCGCTCCCAGGCCGAACTGGAACGGGACTTCGAGCTCCGGGCCCGCGAACGGGGCGTCGACGTGCTGCGCGGACACCGGGTGACCGACATCGTCCAGGAGCCCGACGCCGTCCACGTCAGCGCCCAGGGCCCGGACGGCGAAAGGCGGTTCACCGCCGAGTACGTCGTCGGCGCCGACGGCGCCCGCAGCACGGTGCGCGAGCGGCTCGGCTTCGCCGCGGACACCCACCCGGCCACCGTGTCCGCCGGGCTCGGCCTGGTGCGGCTGACCGACCCGGACAGCGTGCCGTACGGCTGGCACCGCACCCCGCGCGGCTGGACGATCGCGGGCGTCGACCCGTACGGGCACAGCCGGTTCATCACGATCGACTTCCGGGGCCCGCACCCCGACCGGCACTCCCCGCTCACCCTCGACGAGCTGCGCCAGGAGGCCGAACGCGTCATCGGCCACCGCGTGCCCATGGCCGACCCGCGATTCCTGTCCCGCTTCAGCGACTTCGCCCGGCTGGTGCGCAACTACCGACAGGACCGGGTGTTCCTCGCCGGCGACGCCGCCCACGTCCACTTCGCCGTGGGCGGGCAGGGCCTCAACCTGGGTCTGCAGGACGCTCTCAACCTGTCCTGGAAACTCGCGCACACCCTCGCGGGCACCGCGGGCAAGGACCTGCTCGACACCTACGACGCCGAACGCCGGCCCGCCGGGCAGCGCGTCATCGACAACACCCGGGTCCAGCTCACCCTGATGCGGCCGGACCCCGGGCTCGACCCCCTGCGCGACCTCGTCGCCGAGCTCCTGGGGATCGACGCGGTGAACACCCACGTAGGCCACATGATCAGCGCCCAGGAGACCGTGTACCCCGCGCGCACCGGGCGCGGCTCCCGCGGGGAGGGCCGGTTCCTGCCGAACCTGCCGCTCACCACCGCCGCCGGCCCGACCGACCTGATCCGGCTGCTGCTGCCCGGCCGCCCCGTCCTGCTCCTGCTCGGGGAGGCCGGCCGGGCCCACGGCGAGCAGGGCGCGGCCTGGGCCCACGTGGTCCGCACGGTATCCGCGACGCCCGCCCGGCCGCTTCCCTGGAACGCCGTCCTCGTCCGGCCCGACGGGTACATCGCCTGGGCCCCGGACGGCGGAGATCTGGCCGGCGCCCTGGGCGACTGGTTCGGCGAGCCCCGCCGACGGACATGAAAAATGCCCTCCGGTCCTGCGTTTCCGCAGGTCGGAGGGCATTTGAGTGTGGAGCCTAGGAGATTCGAACCCGAAATTGTTACCTCCCTGACCTGCAGAAACGCCGGAAAATCGGACATTAAGCACTGTTTCCATCCTCCTGCGTCCTGCTCCATCTGCCTCGATCAGGCTCCCGTGCTGACATGTCAGCACGGACAACCGCACATTTGCAGAGCGATAACCTCACGGGCTGAAATGCCTGTTCACAGGGGCCTCAAGGTTGTCCACGCCAGAGTTTGCACGGCTCACGGCCTACAGCAATTCCAGAGGGTCAGCGGGCCTCAGGTCAGGCCGGGGCAGCTCGTCCAGGTCGAGGGTGAAGGGCTCCTTCTCGGGTGCCCGCCCCTGAGCCGTAGGTACCCTGTGGACAACCCTTCCTGGGAAACAGCCACCGACTAGGATGTTTGCTGAGGTACGTGCCCCTAGCACCGGAACCTGGGCGAGCCTCCAGGACACTCTGGTTCCATTCGGCACCGTGGGCCTACCCGTACCTTCCGTCCGTGCCGTGCCCATCAGATCCAGGAGGTCTCCCGGTGGCATCTGCCGCGCGGCCGACCACTCCGAAGCCCGGACCGCCCCCCCGCCGAACCCGCTGGTTCCAGCCGAAGCGTTCGGGTTTCGGCTGGGAGCAGGAGGGTCTTGATCACGTACGGCAGCTGATGCCCGATGCTGAGCCGTACCGGGCATGGGCGACGTTCCAGTTCACTGCTCCGTCCGGCCGCGTCAATGAATGTGATCTGCTGGTCGCCGTCCCCGGGGGCCTGTATCTGCTGGAGCTGAAGGGTCACCCAGGCCGCGTCGTCAATCACGGTGACACATGGCAGTTCAACGACGAGAGGGTCCGCACTCTCAAGAACCCCTTGCACCTCACCGATCTCAAGGCCAAGGAACTCAAGAGCCAGCTAGAGCGAGCCGCTCGCAGCATGGGGTCGGATCCGCGCCGGGTTCCCTTCATCAAGCCTGCCGTCTTCCTGCACGACCCGGATCTGGTGAGCGAGCTCGACGAGTTCCAGCAGACCTCGGTCTTCGGGCGTGATGGCGGTGGCAGCGGGCTGCCGGGGATCTGGGACGGCCTGCTGGGCCTGCCGCCCGAGCGGGAGAGCTGGCGCGTCACCCCACAGACCAGCCAGCTCCTCGAAACGCTGATCAAGCGGATCGGTATCAGCCACTCCACGGCGCACCTGCGCTACGGCGACGACTGGCGCCTGGAGCCGCGTGCCCTGGATGCGGGCCCCGGCTGGGAGGACCGTCTGGCGGAACGTGACGACGGCCTGGTCAAGGAAAGCGGCCGGGTACGGATCTACCTGGCCGGCGAAGCCGCCTCGGCCCAGCAGCGCCACGCGGTGGACCGGGCGGCCCGCCGCGAGTACCAGGTCCTGCAGGGCATCAACCACCGCGGCATCGTGCAGGCCGTACAGATCCGCGAACACGTCAGCGGCCCCGCCATCCTGTTCCGCCACCGCGTCTCGGATCTGCGTCTGGACGCCTACCTCGACGCGTACGGCGGCCGGCTGACCCCCGAGCTCCGCCTCGACCTGGTGCGTCAGCTCGCCGAGGCGGTCCGCTACGCCCACAACCGCTCCCTCTACCACCGCGCCCTGTCCGCCCGCTCCGTCTACGTGTCGGCGCGCGAGGACGGGGGCGAGCCGGTGCTGAGGATCGCCGACTGGCAGACCGCCGCCCGCGATTTCGAGACCTCGCTGCACCGCTCGCTCGGGGACACCCCACTGGACGCCGGGCTGATCGCCGATGTGGCCCAGGTGTATCTCGCCCCCGAGACCGACCAGGAGTTCGCGGACCCGGTCGACCTCGATGTCTTCGGGCTCGGCAGCCTCGCGTATCTGCTCCTCACAGGGCGTCCCCCGGCCGACCGGCGCAGCGCTCTCGTCGACCGGCTGGCCGCGGAGGGCGGCCTGCACCCGTATGCGGTGGCTGACGGTGTCTCCGCTGCCCTGGACGACCTGGTTTTTCAGGCCACGGCGGCCGACGCCCGGTACCGGCTGGCCTCGGCCGACGAGTTCCTGCGTCTCCTCGACGAGGCGGAGGCCGATGCGGCGGCCCCCGAGTCGGCCGGTGCGACGGTCCCCGACCCGCTCACCGTCCTGCCGGGCCACCAGCTCGACGGCACCTGGACGGTCGCCCGCGTGCTGGGCACCGGCGCGACCGCCCGCGCCCTGCTGGTTCGGCGCACCGCAGAAGAACCGGGCACCGACGCGGACTCCGTCCGCGTCTTCAAGGTCGCGCTGGACCACGACAAGGATGGCCGCCTGTACGCAGAGGCCCAGGCGCTGAAGGAGGTCGGCGGCGGCCACATCGTCAAGCTGCTGGCCGAGCCCCGGGAGCTGGGCGGCCGCACTGTGCTGGAGATCGAGTACGCGGGCGGCTTCCGCTCACTGACGGACCGCGATCCGGTCAGCCTCGGCTCCCGGCTACGCGGTGAGGGCCCGCTCGGATACGGCCAGCTGGAGCGCTTCGGCAACGACCTCTTCGCCGCCCTCGACAGCCTGGCCGCCCGCGGCGTACGACACCGCGACCTCAAACCGGACAACCTGGGCCTGTTCAAGCGCAGCGACGGCTCCTGGCAGCTCATGTTGTTCGACTTCTCCCTGGCAGACGCCCCGGACCAGGACCTGCACGCGGGCACGCGCGGCTATCTCGACCCGTTCCTGGGTGGCAGCCGCCGCGAGCGCTACGACGATCACGCCGAGCGGTACGCGGCAGCCGTCACCCTGCACGAGATGGCCGCGGGTGAGCGCCCCGTGTGGGGCGACGGCCAGCTCGATCCCCTCACGGTCCTGGACGCCAAGCTGTACGTCGCGAGCGAGCTGTTCGACCAGACGCTGAGTGAGGGCCTGACCGAGTTCTTCGAGCGGGCGCTGCACCGCGATGTCGAGCAGCGGTACGACAGCCTGCGCGACATGCAGGAGGCCTGGCGCCGGATCTTCCGCAGGGCGGACGCGGCGCCCCCGGCCACCACACCCGCCACCGTGGGCATGACCGCGGAGGACATCGAGGACGCCCGCGAGCAGGCGGCAACGGCGGCGGACCTGGAGACGCCACTGGAGGCGGCCGGCCTCTCCCCGCGTGCCGTGTCCGTAGCTGCCGGCCTCGGCGCGTCGACCGTGAAGGCCCTGCTGGAGGTCCCCCCGCACACGATCTCCCGGGCTCGCGGTGCGGGCAACGTGATCCGCAAGGAGCTCAACCGGCGGCACCGCCAGTGGACGCAGGCCTTGCGCAAGCGTCCCGCCACCCGCACGCCTGTGGTGATCCCGGCGGATGCGCCTGAAGAGGCGCTGGAGTCTGTGGAGACGCTGACCGCGCGGCTCACTCCGCCGGAAGGCAAGCGCCGTACGCGGCCGCGGCCCGACGTCGTGCGCGCCACCCTTCAGCTCCCAGGTGGCGCTGCCCTGGAGCCGTGGCCGGGCCAGCCCGTCATCGCCAAGGCGCTCGGCATCAGCCAGCCCACCGTTTCCCAACACCAGCTGGCCGCCGTCGAACAGTGGGCGGCCCTGCCGTGGCTGACGCGCGTCCGCAATGAACTGATCGCCATACTGTCCGAACAGGGCAGGGTCATGACCGCCGAGGAACTGGCGGGAGAACTGCGGGCTCGGCACGGCGCGGGCGGCGACGATGCTGCCGACACTCTGGCCCAGGCGCTGGCCGTGGTCCGTGCGGCGGCGGACACCGAGGCCCGCAAGCGGGGCGAGGACACCCCCGAGGACGACGAACCTCCGGCCAGGCTCGGCATCCTGCGGCGCGGCGGCCGCGTGGTCCTGGCACTGGAGGACCAGCCCGGCTCCGACGACCCGACGCCCGCCGAACTCGCCGACTACGCGGCGGCTCTCGGAGGAGTCGCGGAACGGCTGGCCACCCGCGACCCGCTGCCGGGCAAGGCGACGGTACTGCGTGAGCTGCGCGCGGTAACCGCCCCCGAGGGCATGGCATCGCTGGCCGACACACGGCTCGTCGACCTGGCCGCGGCCATGGCGGGCGGCGTCGGCGTCTCCCCCCGCCTGGAGCTCTTCCCGCTGGGCCTCGACCTCGTCCGCGCCTTGCGCGTCTCGCAGGCCCCCGCCGGGGTACGCACGGACACTGGTATCAGCGCAGCCGACCTGGTGGCACGCGTCCGCGCCCGCTTCCCCGGCCTGTCCGCCCTGGCCGACACCACGTACGTGGAGCTGGACGAGGCGCTGCGGCAGACCGACTTCCCGCTCGCCTACGATCACCAGCGCAAGCGGTTCATGCCGCGGACCCGGGAGACGGCCGGCACCCTGATCGGGCCGACGGTGTCGGCTCTGACCAGCACCGGCTCACTCATCGCCGCGGCGCAGGGCGAGCTCGCGCTGGGGCGGGACCCACGCCGGGTGCTGTCCGCCCGGCTGGAGACGGCCCGCCGGCGCGGCGGTTTCCTCGCGCTCACCGTCAAGGGGCCCGAACTGCCCGGCCTGGCAGCACGGTTGTCGGAACGCTTCGACGTGCTGCCGGTCTCGCTGGACGAGCTGTTCCTGTCCGTACTGCGGGAGCTGGCAGTGGAGCACGGCGTGGCGTGGCAAGCCCTGCTGACGGCGGACGCCGCGTTGACCACGT
Source organism: Streptomyces sp. BF23-19 (assembly GCF_041106355.1). Classification (NCBI taxonomy): domain Bacteria; kingdom Bacillati; phylum Actinomycetota; class Actinomycetes; order Kitasatosporales; family Streptomycetaceae; genus Streptomyces; species Streptomyces sp. BF23-19. The sequence continues at coordinate 40,127 of NZ_JBGBPT010000002.1, forward strand.
CCGGCACGATCGGTGCGGGCCTCGCGTCGTACACGCGCGCGGCGGCCGAGCGGGTCGTCACGCGTGCCGCCGCCCTGGCGGAACAGGCGGGCCCGCGTACGGTGCTGCTCGCCCACGAGGCCGCCCTCGCCGCCCGCTACTGGTCCTCCGGCGGGCGCGAGGCCCTGGTCGCGCTCCAGGAGGCGGCCCGACGCCCGTCGGACGCCCCGCACGGCCTGTGGCTGCTCGTCCCCGTGGAGGACCCGGAGGTCTCGCCGGCCCTGGACGGCCGCACGGTGGACATCGTGGACCGGGCGAGCGAGTGGGCGGTGCTGGACGGGCTGTTCCTGAAGGAGTTGAAGGGCCAGGGGGCCCGGGGTCCGGAGAGGGTGCCCGTCACGGGCTGACGCGCGCCGAGGCGGGGAACGGCTGTGGCCGGTTTTCCCTCCCCTCCGCCCCGAGCCCGGCCTAAGATCATCGGGTGCCGCAACTCACACAGGAAGACCACTTCGCCTCAGCCGCCGAGCGGCACTTCTGGGACGCCGACTACCTCCGGACGGACGGTCGGCTGCCCGCCGCGGACCACCTCTACGGATTCGCGGCGGAGTGCGCGACGAAGAGTCTGCTGCTGCGGTTCACCGAGGTGAGTATGGATCCCAAGCCTGGTGAGGCCACGCCTTCATCCAAGCCATGGGCCGAGCATCCGGGCGATCCCGACCGGCTCATCGAGTTCGGCCATGTCAACCAGCTGGTCAAGGAGATCGCGCTGCTGGCACACGGCCGGGCTGGGGCACAGCTCCATCTGGCACTCGGCGCCAACCTGCACGTGTTCAAGAAGTGGAATGTGAAGTACCGGTATTTTGACGGTGGTTACGCCCAAGCTGATGTGGTGGACCGCCGACGGCTGGCCGCGCACAACATACTCGTCCTGCACCAGCAGGCCCAGCTCGACGGAAAGCTGCCGTGATGTCCTCCCCCTTCCCCGTGCGCTTCGACGCGGCGCGGCAGTACGCGATCGAGGCCGCACACGGCGTGACCGGGCAGGGCTTCGGCGTCGTCCTGGTCCGGGATGTGCTCGGCCGTTTCTCCCTCGTCGTCGACGACACCGGCAGGCAGCAGGACGCGGCCCCGCTCCACGAATCCTGGCAGGCGGAGTTCACCAGCCGCCTCGGTCCATACTCAGCTGACCGGCCGGTGCTGCTCGCCTCGCGGATGTTCTCCGCCGACGCGGTACTGAACTCTCCCCGGGTCGTGGCCGATCCGGCAGGAGCATCCACCGCGAGTCCGTTCCGCTACCTCGACAACACCGTGGTCGGCGAGGACTGGGCCAGGGTGGCCGCACCCGACCCCGGCCCCGTCCGGGCGGGCTCCCGCGCCCACCGCACCGCGCTGTACGGCTTCAAGGGCGGCGTCGGCCGCACCACGGCGACCGCGGTGCTGGCCCGGCACCTGGCCGACCTGGGCCACTGCGTCCTGGTGGTCGACCTCGACCTGGAGTCACCCGGCGCCGGCCCACTGCTGGCGGGCCGCGACCTGCCCCGCCACGGGATCGTGGACCACCTCGTCGAGGCGGCGGTGGACAACGCCGAGGGGCTGGAGCTCGTGACCCGCACGGCCTACGCCCCCCACCACCGGTACGGCGAACTGTGGGTGGCCCCCGCCCGGGGCCAGGGCACACCGGGCACGCCCTACACCTACGTGGACAAGCTGAACCGCGTCTACTCCGACCTTCCGGGCCTGTCCTTCGCAGGCCGACTGGAGCAGGCGGTCGCGGCATGCGAGGACGCCGTGGAGCGCGACGGCGATACGGGCCGCCGCCCCGACGTTGTGCTGCTCGACAGCCGCGCCGGCATCCACGACATCGCCGCCGTGACCATCTCCCAGCTGTGTGACGTGGCCCTGCTGTTCGGCGCGGACAACACCCAGACCTGGGCCGGCTACAGCGACCTGTTCGCCGCCTGGCAGTCGTCGGCGCAGGCTCCGCGTATCCGCGAGAAGCTCCACATGGTGGCGTCGATGGTGCCGGACTCGGTGCACTTCCCGATGCGGGGCTACCTGGATTCCTTCCGCGCGCACGCGTTCGAGGCGTGCTCGGTCCTGTACGACGAGGTCGCGCCGCGCGAGCAGGCCGACCCGGACACCGACACCTCGCCGGAGACGCCGTTCGCCCCGTCCCTGCACGACGACTGGGCCCCGCACGCGCCCGTCCCGATCCTCTTCGACCAGGGCCTGGTCGGCATGGACTCGGTCAACGTGCCCGACTGGTGGGACCGTGCCTTCGTCCAGGCCGCGTACCGTGACTTCCTGGCCACCGTCATCCCGCTGATCGAGGACGCCCTGAAGGGCGACGGGGACCGGGAAGGAACACGATGACCGAGGCGCCCCTGACCGCACGCGAGTACCGGGACCTGCTGTCGGCCGCGCTGGCCGAGGCCATGACGGCCGACGCCCGCCACCCGACGGCCCACACGCTCTTCACCCCGGACTCGCACCGCAGCGCCCTCTACGTCGACAACGTGGTGGTACAGGGCGGCCGGGGCGCTGGCAAGACCTTCTGGTACTGGTCGCTGCTCGACGAGAAGCTCCGCGGCCTCGCCGCCGACGAGTACCGCATCAACCGCCTCCGCCGCCTCGGCGTCGCCCCCGGGTACGGCCTGGCCCCGCGGCACGAGTGCTACCCCGGCCCGATGGTCCTGCGCGGCCTGCTGGAAGCGGGCGAGGACCCGTACGACATCTGGTACACGGTCCTGCTCGCCTCCCTCGACCAACCCGACCTGCGCGGCCTGACCGAATGGGCCGACAAGATCGCCTGGGTGCGCGCAAACCCCGGCCCGGCGGAGCGCACCATCGAGGAGGCGGACCGGCGGGCGTACGGGGAGAACATCGTCCACCTGCTGCTCTTCGACGCCCTGGAGCACCTGCACAGCGACCGCCGGCACGCCGACCGCCTGGTCGGCGGCATCCTGCGGCTGGCCCTCCAGATGCGGTTCGCCACGCGCAGCCTCCGCCTCAAGGTGTTCGTGCGCCCCGACATGTTCGAAGCGGCCCGGCACCACTTCGCCGACGCCTCCAAGCTGTCGGCGTCCTCGGCACGGCTGGAGTGGACCCAGACCGACCTCTACGGGCTCCTCTTCCACTACCTGGGCAACGAGGACGGGGACGGGGCCCGGCGGTTCCGCGAGACCACGGGCGGCTGGCAGCCGGAGGCCGACGGCACCCGCCAGACCCCGCCGAGGCTCCTGTCCGGCAACGAGGAGGCCCAGCAGCGCCTGTTCGAGGAGATCGCCGACGAGTTCATGGGCAGCAACATTCGCAGGGGCAGAACGTACGCCTGGCTGCCGAACCACCTGATGGACGGCCGCGGAAAGGTCAGCCCCCGCAGCTTCCTCCAGGCCCTGTCCACGGCAGCCGAGACCACCCGAACCCAGCACTCGGAACATGGGCGTGCTCTGCACCACGAGGCGATCCAGAAAGGGGTACAGGAGGCATCGACGCAGCGTGTACAGGAGGTCAGCGAGGACACGCCCTGGGTGGAAATTGCGATAAGGCCGCTCGCGGGTTACCAGGTGCCCATCACAGCGGAGACTGTGCGACGGCTGTGGAGGGAGGCGGATCTTTCGGCAGCGCTGGCAAGGGAAGCCGCCCGCTACGCGCAGGCCGACACCCCCGACCTCGTCCGCACCGGGCCGCGCCACCCGGAGGACCTGCCCCGGCTGATCACGGAGCTGACCGAACTGGGCGTGATGACCCCGCCCCGCACCGATGGCCGCCTGGACCTGCCCGATGTGTACCGGCTCGCGTTCGGTCTGGGCCGCAAGGGCGGGGTCCCGCGCCCGAAGTAGCCCCCCGGCCAGGCCTCGGGGCCTGCCGCCGCTCCCGCTACCCGGCGCCGGGCTGGCAGGATGGGCGGATACGCCGTGCTCGTGACACGGCGGGCTTGTCGGGGATGGAGAGGTTCCGCCGGTGTCGTCTGAGGAAACCGTCATGGTGACGGGTGCATCGCTGAACCATGAGAAGCGGGAGGCGCTGCTCAAGGATCTGCAGAAGCAGGTCGCACTGCTGGTGGAGGACCTACGGGAACGCGCTGGCCTGGCTGAGTTCGACGGGCCGCTGCGCGCCGAGTACGAACAGGCCGTGGAATCGGAGCGCACCTCCCCGCAGCACTACGAGTCCTGGCTTGAGGACCGACTCGTCCAGATCGCCGCCGCATGGGTCCTGGCCTGCGTCTTCGTACGGTTCAGCGAGGACAACGGGCTGATCCCGGACGCCTCACTGTCCGGTCCCGGCGAACGGCTGGCCGAAGCCCAGGACCGGCACGACGACCACTTCCGCACTCACCCGGAGCACAACGACCGCGACTGGCTCCTCACCTCTTTCCAGGCCCTCGCGGACGCGCACCCCACCGCCGCCGCCCTCTTCGACGACCGCCACAACCCGATGCTGGAGGTCCTGCCCTCGTACGGGGCGGCGGCACGGCTGCTGGCGTTCTGGCGGGAGCGGGGCGCGGACGGCGAGATCCGCTACGCCTTCACGGACCCCGAGTTGAGCACGCGTTTCCTCGGCGACCTCTACCAGGACCTCTCCGAGTACGCCCGCAAGACCTACGCCCTGCTCCAGACTCCCGTCTTCGTGGAGGAGTTCATCCTCGACCTGACGCTGGAACCGGCCGTGGAGGAGTTCGGTCTCGACCCGGCCTGGAAGCACCGCCCGGCCGACTGGAAGGGCGACCTGGACGACGATGGACAGGTACGGGGCCTGCGCTGCATCGACCCGGCCTGCGGGTCGGGGCACTTCCTGCTGGGCCTGTTCGAGCGGCTGCTGGGCAAGTGGCGGGAGCTGGAACCCGGCGCGGAGAACTGGCTTCAGATCCGCCGGGCCCTGGAGTCCGTCCACGGCGCCGACAAGAACCCGTACGCAGTCTCCATCGCCCGCTTCCGGCTTCTCGTCGCCGCGCTGAAGGAAGGCGGGGTACGCGAACTGCGCCGCGCCCCGGCGTTGCCGGTTCGGGTGGCGGTGGCCGACTCGCTGCTGCACGGCCGCGAGGCTGGCCAGGGCTCAGGCCAGACCCTCGATGATGCCGAGCGAGGCGAGGCCTTCACGTACCGGACGGAGGACGTCCAGGAGTACGTGGACGAGGTGGACCTGCTGGGCCGGGGTGCGTACCACGTGGTGGTGGCGAACCCGCCGTACATCACGGTCAAGGACAAGCAGGAGAACCAGAACTACCGGGATGCGTACTGGGCCTGCTCGGGAAAGTACGCGCTCTCGGTGCCGTTCGCCCAGCGGATCTTCGAATTGGCGATCCGGGCCGGCGGCGACGAGCGGAACGGCGGCTTCACCGGTCAGATCACGGCGAACTCCTTCATGAAGCGGGAGTTCGGCAAGCTCCTCATTGAGTCGTTCTTCCATGGCGGTCGCTACAAGGACACCGGCACAAAGCGCTGGGATGTTTATTCCGGGGTCGAACTGACCCACATTATCGACACCTCGGGCGCGTACATTCCCGACCACGGTACACCGACGGTGATTCTGGCCGGGCGGAACCAGATGGCACGTCAGGCGAACCCGATCCGAGCTGTGCTAGGCGTACAGGGGGAGCCGGCTCTACCTGAGGATGCCGCACAGGGCGTCGTGTGGACTGCAATCATTCAGCAGGTAAGGAAGCATCGAAGTGAGTCCGCCTGGGTTAGCGTGGAGGACGCTGAGCGAGCTCGGTTCGCCGCGCATCCATGGTCTCTTGGTGGTGGAGGCGCAGGCACGGTCACCGAAGTAATCCAGTCCGCCGCATTGCGCAAGCTGTCGAGTCGGGCCGAGTCCATTGGAATCACCGCGGTCACGGGTGAAGACGACTTGTTTCTCCTGCCGCGCAACGGTGCAGCCGCAAGGCTCCAAATTGCTGCCACGCAGCCACTCGTGACGGGCGATGCCATCCGGGATCACACGTTGGAGCCGGAATTCGATTCAATTTGGGTGTACTCGAAGGATTATAAAGCCCTTCCGTGGGGGTCGATCGGCACATCACAACACCTGCTCTATCCATATCGCTACGCAATCTCCTCGCGTAGGCGATTTGGCGTGCCAATAATGGAGCGCGGCATGTTCTGGCACGAGTGGCAGGAACTGTATCCGAGCAAGCTGAGAAACCCCCTATCCATCGCTTACGGAGAGGTCGCCACACATAACCACTTTGTGCTGGATCGAGGTGGAAATGTATTCAAGCAAACCGCACCTGTAATCAAACTACCAAAGTCAGCTCCCGAAGAGGAACACCTGGAGTTGCTGGGAGTCCTGAACTCCTCAACCGCATGCTTCTGGATGAAGCAGGTGAGCCATGTCAAGGGCGGGAGCGGTATCGGGCGCGGTGTACAGGACGAAGCTTGGGAGAACCGGTACGCCTTCAATGCCACCAGGCTCCAGGAGTTCCCGCTCCCCGATGCCCTCCCTCTCGCCCTCGCCCGCGAGCTGGACCGCCTCGCCCAGGAGCTCGCCAGGCACGAACCCTCCGCCGTCACCGCCACCGACGCCCCCACCCGTGCCGCCCTCGATGAGGCCAAGGCCGCCCAGGAGCGCATCCGGGCGCGGATGATCGTGCTACAGGAGGAGCTGGACTGGACCGTGTACGGGGCGTACGGGCTGCTCACACCCAAGGAGGTGGCGCGGACCACCCTGCCCGTCGACCCCGCCGAGCTGACCGACGCCGACGCGCCACGGCTCCGGCTCGGTCAGCGAGCCTTCGAGATCGTGCTGAAGCGAAAGGCCGACGCCGGCGAGATCCAAACCGCCTGGTTCAAGCGGCACCGCTCGGAGGGCACCGCCGTCACTCAGATCCCGGACACCTGGCCCGACGCGTACAAGCAGGTCGCCAAGGCCCGGCTCGACGTCATCGCGTCCCACAAGGACATCCGGCTGATCGAGCGCCCCGAGTACAAGCGCCGCTGGTCCACCGAGGAGTGGGAGAAGCGGGAGGCCGCCGCCCTGCGCGCCTGGCTGCTGGACGCGACCGAGCGCGAGGAGCTGTGGTTCGAGCAGCGCGGGGAGTACACCGCGCCGCGCACCCTCACGGTGTTCCAGCTCGCTGACGCCCTGCGGCACGACGAGGAGTTCCAGGACGTCGCAGCCCTCTACGCCGCCAGCCACCTCGACAACCCCGACGCCTCCCTCGCCACCGTCCTCGCCAAGGTGGTCGACGCCGAGCACGTCCCGTACCTCTCCGCCCTCCGCTACAAGGAGCCCGGCCTGCGCAAGCGCGCCCAGTGGGAGCGCGTGTGGGACGAACAGCGGGAGGAAGACCTCACGGGGGAACGCCGGGACATCAAGGTGCCCCCGAAGTACACGGGCACCGACTTCCTCAAGCACTCCTACTGGTCCAACCGCGGCAAGCTCGATGTGCCGAAGGAGCGGTTCATCTCCTACCCCGGCGCCTCCCCGGACGGCGACCAGTCCCTTCTTCTCGGCTGGGCCGGCTGGAACCACCGCGACCAGGCCGAAGCGCTGGTCAACCTCATCAACGACCGTTCCTCAGAGGACGGCTGGGGTAAGGAAGACCCGCGTTTCGTGCCGCTGCTGGCCGGACTGCTGGAGGTCATGCGGTGGGTTCGTCAGTGGTACGACAAGGACGACGAGGAGTGGGGCGACAACCCCGCCACGGAGTTCCAGACCGCCCTGAATCGCGCCTGTACCGAGCGCCGCCTCTCGGAGTCCGACCTCCGCGACTGGCGCCCCGAGAAGGGGCGGGGTGGCCGTAGAGCGGCCACGGCGTAGTCACCGGGTGCCTGAACCCAATGGGCCGCCGCCCGCCTGCCGACGCATTGTCGCAGGCGAGCGGCGGCCCACTTTGTCATGCGGCGGGCGGCTGCTCTGCGCGCACAAAGGTGCCCTTGATGGGAACTGTGATCACAAGCCCTTGATCGCGAAGCTCGCGGACCGCACGGCGGATGGTGTTGACAGCCACGCCGTACTGGTCGGCAAGGTCACGTTCGGCCGGGAGCCTCGCCCCAACAGGCAGGTGTCCGGTACGGATCTGCTCGGCAATGTGGTGCACGACCTGGATATACACGTAAACGTGGCTCGCAGGGTCAGGGCTCCAGTCACGGTCGTCTGCCATGACTGAACGCTAAAGCGGCCCTTAGCACCTCACCACATGCGGGATGATCCGCACGCATCCACATGCTTCCTATTGCTACCTAATGCATCAGGATGCAATGCTGGTTGGGACAGCAAAGACCCCGGCGGCCTGGCAGGGCCCCGGGGCACGGCCTAACGCTTCAAAGGAGCGTCGACATGCACGACCTTATCCGCCGCCTCACCCATTGGCTGAGCCTCACGCTCGCCCCCGGCACCGGAGTGCACCACGCGGGCGCCCGCCGGGCGGCACCGTACGCCAAGCCCACGTCCCGCCCGGCCTGCGTGCCGGTACGGCTGCCGCGCCACCGCTCCCCGTACGGGCTGGAGCCGGCCCTCCAGCTCGACGGCCGGGCCGCCAGGCTCGTACGCCCGTACCTCCTCGCGCACGAGAACGCGCAGGAGCAGGCGCGCCAGCGTTACCGCCGCCTCGCTCTCGTCCTCGCCGCCGACTTCGGCATCGACCTCGACCCGCACGTGATCGGCGCCCGGGTGGTGACCGCCTGATGGAAAGCCCCACCACCCTGCGGCTGCTGCCGTGGCCCTCTCCGGAGGGCAAGCCGTGCTACCTCGCGACCGACGAGAAGGGCGGCTACCTGTCCCGCCTCGCCGACAGGACGGAGGCTGAGCAGATCGAGATCGGCACGGAGGTCCTCACCCACGCGCGCGAGGCGCTGAGGGACCCGCTGTCCCCGCGTTCGGAGATCCACTACGCCGCGATCCGGCTCGCGGAATGCCTCACGGACGCCCTGCGGGTCGCCGAGTCCCGCGGCCTGCGCCTGCCCTCGCCCGACCCCGAGGGCCCGGAGGATCAGCAGGTCACCGGGGAGCGGAAGCCCGGCCACGAACCGCCCCCGCGGGTCCGGTGATGCGGGCTATGGTCGTAAACACGACGCGCCGAAGGAGTATCCAGGTCATGACTGCCCACGCCACGGAACCCTCACCGCTCGTCCCGCGCATGCCCGAGCGGAACCCGAAGGCCCTGCGCGAGGCGATCGCCCGGCACGCTCCTCAGCTCCTCCCCGACTTCGACGAGCACTGGAAACGGGCGATCGCCGACACCTTCGACATCGGCCCCCTGCCCGCCTTCCTCGCCCGCTGGTGGGTCGAGTACTCGATCGCACGCGATCCGGAGCTCGACGCCCATGTGAGGGATCTCCACAGCCGCGCGGCAGAGACCGCCGACTACACCGAGGCCAAGGCCCTCCTCGAAGAGGTGTCGAAGATCCGCTACAGCGCGCGGGACCTGGAGCCCGGCCAGTGACCGATGACGGATTCATGGGTCCGCCGTGGCAGATGGACTGGCGGCTCGACGCCCTCGCCAACCGCAACGCCCTGCCCGAGCCCGTACAGAAGATGCTGAACGAGGCCCGTGCCGAACTCGTCACGGCGAAGGATCCGTACTTCCGGGGGATCGACGGCAATGGCGGCCTCCCGGAGACCATGTACGTCGAACCTGTGCGGTCCACAGAACCCAAGGGGTCTCACATCCTGTACTTCGACAACCACCGAGGCTGGCTCGTCTACACCTTCGACCGGCGCCCCGAGGATCCGCAGATCGTGGTCGTAGAGGTCTTCTGGCAGTGAGCTGAAGCCGGGCGCACGCCCGCGATGTCCTTCCCGCATCAGACCCCGCCTTGGCCACACCACCCCTCCCGACCCCGCCGAGCTGGCAGGATGGAGGGGTGGTGTGTGCGGGGCCCAGGTGACCAACCGGCTCCGCCGGGTAGCCGGCCGGGTGGCCGGGCGGGTTCTGTGGGGAGCTGGAGCGGCTGATGGCCAAGGGCAGCACGATCGCGCTGAGGGATGTCCTCGACATCAGGGAGGACGCCCACGCCGGCGACTTCAAGATCGCACTGTCCCACGGCTTCGGCGACTCCTCCGCCGGTTCGGTGGCGGACTACGTGGTCACCGAGCAGCTGGCGAAGGAGTTCGACAAGGCGCTGCGCCTCGTCCGCGGCGCCGTGCGGAAGAACACCTCGTACGCCGCCTACCTGCACGGCTCGTTCGGCGCCGGTAAAAGCCACTTCCTGACCGTGCTGCACGCGGTGCTCAACAGCGACGCGGCGGTCCGCGCCAAGCCTCGGCTGCGCGAGGTGGTCGCCGACCACGACGACTGGCTGCCCGGCCGGAAGTTCCTCATGGTGCCCTACCACCTGGTGGGTGCCGCCAACCTGGAGTCGGCGCTGCTCGGCGGCTACGTGAAGACGGTGCGGAAGCTGCACCCCCAGGCGCCCACGCCGTCGGTGTTCAAATCGGACTCGCTGCTGGCCGACGCCCGCACCCTGTGGGAATCGATGGGCGACGAGGCGTTCGTACGGCTGCTGCCCACCGCGAGCACCGCCGCGCCCGCAACCGGCGACGGGCTCGCCCCCATCGGCTCCGCGCCCGCACCCGCGGCACACACCGGCGGCGACGGCCTGACGCCGATCGGCGCCGTCGCGGCCACCCCGTGGACCGGCGAGCAGCTCGCCGCGGCCTTCGCCGCACCGGCGGGGGACAAGAGGCGCGAGCGCCTGGTGTCGGCGCTGATCAGCGGGCCCATGAAGTCGTACGCGGCCGGTGCGGCCGGAGACGCGAACGCGTACGTCTCGCTGGACGACGGACTCAGCGAGATCAGCAAGCACGCCCGCACGCTCGGGTACGACGGCGTGGTGCTCTTCCTCGACGAGCTGATCCTCTGGCTCCAGGCCCGGATGCGGGAGCGCACCTGGGTCAACGAGCAGATCCAGAAGCTCGTCAAGCTCATCGAGTCCGACAACCCGGACCTGCCCGTGCCGATCGTGTCCTTCATCTCCCGCCAGCGCGACCTGTCGCAGCTCGTCGGCAAGGACATCCTGGGCTCCGATGTGCAGAACATGGAGCAGGCACTGGAGTACCTGAAGGAGCGCTTCACCGTCATCAACCTGGAGGACCGGAACCTCCCGGAGATCATCAAGGAGCGGGTGCTCAAGCCCAGGACGGGCCAGGAGGACGTGCTCCGGTCCGCCTTCAAGGGCATCGACGCGTCGAACCAGCAGGTCAAGGACATCCTGCTGGACGACGGTGGGGCCACCCACGCCGACTGGGACGACTTCCGCGCCGTCTACCCGCTCTCCCCCGCCCTGCTGAACGTGCTCGTGGCACTGTCCGGCGCGCTCCAGCGGGAGCGCAGCGGCCTCAAGCTCGTCCAGCAGCTGCTGGAGAAGAACGCGGACGCCCCGCTCGGCCGGCTGATCCCGCTCGGCGACCTGTGGGACGTCCTCGTCGACGGCACCGGCGCCGCCTTCACCGACCAGCTGGGGCACGAGGCCGACGCAGCGGAGAAGTTCTACACCAAGGCCCGCCAGAACCTGCTGCGGAAGTACGGCCGCGAGGACCACCCCGACTTCCTCGCCGACGTCCGTTTCGTCAAGACGCTGCTGCTCTCCGCGCTCGCCCCGGACGTGCCCGCGCTGCGCAGGCTCACCGGCGCCCGGCTCGCCGCCCTCAACCACGGCTCCGTCCACTCCCGGACCGTGCCCGTCGGCGCCAAGGTCATCGAGCGGATGAAGTACCTCCAGGGCGAGTTCCCCAGCGAGCTGCGCGCCGAGGGCAGCAGCACCGACCCGGCCTACTCCCTGCACCTGTCCGACCTGGACGTCGAGCCGCTGCTCAAAGCCGTCGTCGGGGAGGACAAGGTCGGCGTACGCCGGGTCTGGGTGAACGACCAGCTGTGGGATCTCCTTGAGGTGAGGAGGGGTGAGATCGTCGACACGAAGGAGATCGTCTGGCGGGGCACCAAGCGCACCGCGGAGTTCTACTTCGGCAACGTCGCCGACACCCGCAAGGTCTCGGACGAGCAGTTCACCCCCAGCACCGAGGGAAACATCCGCTTCCTCGTCGACTATCCCTTCGACGAGGACGACGACCGCTACCCCACATTCGACTTCCAGCGGGTCGAGAAGCTGCGGAGCGAGGGCATCACCGCCCCCACCCTGGTGTGGCTGCCCGACTTCTTCTCCGAGCAGCGCAAGGCCCAGCTCGGGCGGCTCATGCGGATCACCTTCCTGCTGGAGCGCAACCGGCTGGACGAGTACACCCGCAACTACTCCCCGGACGACCGCGCCAAGGCCCGGCGCCAGCTCGAGCTTGCCCGCGACACGCTCACCAGCACTCTCGTCGACGCGCTCGGCGAGGTCTACGGAATCTCCGCGCCCACCGAGGGCACCACCTCCGCCACCGTGGTCGACGGCCGCCATGTGCTGTCGCTCCAGCCGGAGTTCGCGCGGCCGGAGCTCGAAGGCGGCAAGACGTTCACCGACAACGTCCTCCACCTCGCCGACGGCATGTTCGCGGCGCTCTACGACAAGCACCCCGACTTCGGCACCGACCGCGCGGGAGCCCGCAAGGCCGTCACCGTCGGCGAGCTGAGGACCGTCCTGAAATGGATCACCCGGGCGATGGACGAGGGCGGCCGCGTGGAGGTGGACAACACCAACGGAGACCCGGCCACGGTCAAGCGGATCGTGGAGCCGCTGGAGCTCGGCACCGTCCACGACGGCCCGCTCGTCCTGCGGGCCGACTGGCGCACCCGCATCAACCAGGCCGCCGCCCAGAACGGGCAGCGCGAGCTCCTGAAGGCCGAGGACATCCGCCGCTGGATCACCCAGGAGCCCCTCGGCTACAAGGGCCTCGACAAGGACGTCGTGAACCTGCTCATCGCCGCGTACGCGCTGCTCGACGACCGCGCCTGGGTGCAGTACTCCGGACGGCCCGAGGCCGCGGCGCCCGATCTGACGGCGATCGGGCCCGGCTGGGCCCTGCGCGCCCAGCCGCTGCCCGACAAGGAGGTCTACGAGGCCGCCCGCGAGCACGCCGGCCGCCTCTTCGGCGTGCCCTCCAAGCCGCAGCCGTACGCGCGGAACGTGAACAGCCTCGCCAAGGGCGTCCGGGACAAGGTCAAGGAGTTCGAGGGGAACGTCTCGGGCCTGCGCGGCACGCTGGAGCGGCACGCGGCACTGCTCGGCCTCGGCGGGGCCGATCCCGCCCCCCGTACGGCGATGCTGCGCGAGGCCCTGGCGCTGCTCGCCCGGCTGAGCCGGCACGATAACGACGACACCGCCCTGGTCAAGGAACTGGCCACGGTGTCCCACGAGACGCCCGCCCGGGAACTGGCCCACACCATGGACCACGCCGGAGCCGTACTGGGGGCCCTGGACGCGACCGACTGGCGGCTGCTGACGAGCGTCCACGGACTCCGCGACCGCGACGACAGCGTGGGCGACCGCGCCGGACGGCTCCTCGCGCAGATCGCCGAGACGGCCCGCGCCTCGGAGTTCGAGCGCTCCCTCGTGCCGGTGCTCGACTCGGTACGGGAAGCCGCTATGGCCATCGTCGACGCGGCGCTCCACGTGGAGCGCACGGCCCCGCTGCCGCCCCAGCAGGAGGCCCCGACCGCGGAGCAGATCCCCCTCTCGGAGCACGGGACCCCGCCGGTGTCCTCGCAGCCCACGGAGTCCGGCCCCGGGACGGCCACCTCCACCGCCGGCGCCTGGCAGGCGCAGACCGGGACCGCACACAACGGGGCGCCGGACGGGACCGATTCACCGGCCCTCGCCGCCCGCAGGGTCATCGGCGCCGGGGCCGGCGGGCCCGAAACCGTGCTCGCCGCGGAGCTGGCCGCCGTACGACAGGAGATCGAGGAGTTCCGCGCCGAGAACCCGCACCTGGCGGTGGAGATCGTCTGGCGTGCCGTAGACGGCACGGAGCGGCCGGTGGGCCGGCCTGAAGACGGCGCCGGCCGCACGGCCGGGGACCACGAGGACGGCGGAACCGGAGGCGGCCGCCGATGACCCCGCGCCCCGTCGTCGGCCGCCGCGCGATCGAGGTGCTGCTCCAGGCCGAACTGCCGCAGGCCGAAGGGAAGCGGCTCGTCCTGGTGGACGCGGCCTACGAAGACCGAGGCCGGGACACCGAGTTCACCGTACGCGTCGACGGTGAGCACCGTCGCGTCCGCGTTACCGACCAGGAATCCCTGCTGGGGATCGCCGACGCCTGGCAGCGGCACCGGACCGAGGCAGCAGCGGGCCAGGACGACGTGCTCGTCGTCACCGGACAGGTCCCCGCCGACCAGCTCGGCTGGGACCTGCGCGCCCACGCGGTCCGGCACCGGCCCCTGTCCGTCGACCGAGCGGAGATCGTCAAGCAGCTCTTCGGCGCCACCGACGTGGACGCCCGAATGTCCGGCGAGCGCTGGCTGCTCGACGCGCTGCTGGAGGCCGAGCCGGTGGACGGCGGCTGGCCCCGGGCCGGCGCGGTGCTGACCCGTGACCGCGCGGTCCGCGCGCTGCTGGAGCAGCGGCTCCGGCTAGGCGACACCACCTCCGACACGCTCGACCTCGACGCCGACACCCTGTTCGCCTGGTCCCGCACACCGGCCGGCCCCGCCTCCTACGCCGCGCTGGCCACGGCCGAGCGCGACGGGCTGGCCGCGTGGCTCACGCAGGCCGTGGGACCGGCCGCCGCCACCCTGATGGCCCTGGCCGCCGACGGGCGGGGCCAGGACGCGCTCCCGCTGGGGGCGCTCGCCTCCGCGGCCCTGTCCTCGCCGTCCGCCGAAGCCTCCGGGTTCGCCCTCGGCACCCTCTTCGGCCAGGCCCTCTCCTCCTTCGACGAGCTGCGGCCCTTCGCGGACGCCGCGACCGGCGTACTCACCCGCTGGATCGCGCAGGCGGAGGGCAGCGGAGCACAGCGTGAGGACGCGCGCGGCCGGGTCCTCGACGTCCTCGACCACGCCGACCGACTTGCCGCGGACGCCAGGCTCAGCCCCCTGATCGGCACCGACCGGCTGCTGCCGTCCGGCTACCGGGCCCGGCTGCGCGACCTGGCCACTCTCCTCGACGGCCCGGCAGGGCACGCGGAGGCCGCTCTTCGCGAACTCTCCGAGCACCAGCTCAGCACCGTCTACGCCGACTCCACGGAGACGGCCTGCACCGCCGTGCGGCTGCTGCGCTGGCTGCGCTCACCCATGCCTGCGGTGGGATCGGTGGCGCAGGGCGTCCACACCCACATGACGTCCTCCGGGTGGGCGGACCTTGCGGTGGGCGTCCTGGCCGAGGGCGACGGCTCGCGGGACGGTGTCGTCTCCGGCGCCTACGAAAGGCTGATAGCAGCCGCACGGGAACGCCGGGCCCGGCTCGACGAGGCGTTCGCCCACCGGCTCACGGTATGGGCGGAAGGCGCCTCCGCACAGGCACCGGGCGGTTCCCTGCTCATCGAGAACGTGCTCGCCGAGGCGGCCGCGCCGCTCGCCAGGAGCGGCGGAAGGCCCCTCCTGCTCGTCCTGGACGGCATGAGCGCGGACGTCGCCGTCCAGCTCGCCGGGGAACTCGACCGGCGCGTCTGGACCGAGGTGGTGCCCAGGCCCCGCGACGGCGAGCAGGCCACCCGGCGGGCAGCGGTGTCCATGCTCCCGTCGCTGACGAAGATCAGCCGGACGTCCCTGCTGTGCGGACAGCCGGAGCAGGGCGGCCAGGACAAGGAGCGGGCCGGATTCACCGCCTTCTGGAAGCGGCGTCACCGCGGCCGGGGCGCGCAGCTTTTCCACAAGGGTGGCTACGAAGGTCCCCCCGGCCACCGGCTGGCCCCCGAGCTGCTCCAGGCCCTCGCGTCCGACGACATCGTCGGAGTCGTCCTCAACACCATCGACGACGCGCTCGCCGACGGGCGCGAGGGCGCCCGCGGACGCTGGCGGCTCGGCGACATCACCAAACTTCCCGACCTGCTGAACGCCGCACGGGACTACGGCAGGCCGGTCGTCCTCGTATCCGACCACGGCCACGTCCTCGACCGCACCCCGCGCGGACACCAGCCCGCCCCGGCCGAGGGGGTGGGCGGCGCACGGTGGCGCACCGGCACCCCCGGAGACGGTGAGATCGCGGTGGCCGGCCCCCGGGTGCGGACCCCCGGCGGCCGAGCCGTCCTGCCCTGGCGCGAGGACCTTCGGTACACGGCCCGGCAGGCCGGCTACCACGGCGGCGCCTCCCTCGCGGAGGTCACCGTCCCCGTGATCACCCTCGTACCGTCCGCCGCCCTGATCCCCGAGGGATGGACCCTGCTGCCGTCCGAACGCATCGCACCGGGCTGGTGGCACGGCGAAGAGGGTTCTGCGGCCTCAGCCCCGGAACCCCTCACCGGCGCGCCCGCCGCCGCCACGACCGGGGCCGGCGCGGCCGCCATCGACGCGGCAGAAGAAACGGCCGTCACCCGGCCGGAGCCCGCGGCTGAGGCCGCTCCCCATCCGGCCGACCCCGCCGGCCTGGGCGAACGGATCGTGGGTACCGAGCTGTACCGGGCGCAGCGCCAGTTCGTCCGCGGTGTGCAGGACGCCAAGGGCGACAGGGCCGTCGCCGCCGCGCTGGACGCGCTGGCGGCGGCGGGCGGCAAACTGTCTCCCGGCGCGGTGGCCGCTGCGGCCCAGGCTGCCACCGGCAGGTCGCAGCGCAACGCGGAGCGCTTCGCGACCGTGCTGGAACGCCTGCTCAACATCGACGGCTACCCCGTGCTCCAGCTCGTCGAGTCCGGGCGTACCGTCCAGCTCAACAAGGCGCTCCTGGAAGAGCAGTTCCTGGGAGACGCCGGATGACCACACCGGTGACCTCGGTGAGTGCCGCGCGGCGGCGTGAGGTGATCGACGCGCTGCGGCGCGGCACGGTTCCCCAGGCCGGCCTCGGGCTGTTCGCCGTCGGCCTGGAGCGCTTCGAGACCGCTCTCGACGACGACCTCACCATCGTGGCCCGCGGCGGCTCGGCGTTCCACGCGCTGCGCGGCGAGTACGGCTCGGGCAAGACCTTCTTCGCGCGGTGGCTCGCCGAGCGTGCCAAGCGCCGCGGCCTCGCCGTCAGCGAAGTACAGATCTCCGAGACCGAGACCCCGCTGCACCGGCTGGAGACGGTCTACCGCCGGCTCGTCGAACGTCTCACCACGGCCACCCACCAGCCCTCCGCCCCCCGGGCGGTCGTCGACTCCTGGTTCTACGCCCTCGAAGAAGAGGTCCTCGCCGACGGCGCCGTCACCGAGGACGACGAGGCCGCACTGGCTCAGGCCGTGGACGAACTGCTGGAGCGGCGGCTCGCCGATGTCGCCCGCACCACCCCGGCCTTCTCCGCGGCCCTGCGCGGCTACCGCCGGGCCGTGGCGGCCGGGGACGGTGCACAGGCCGAAGCGCTGATCGCCTGGCTGGCCGGCCAGCGCTCGGTGGCCGCCTCCGCCAAGCGCACGGCGGGTATCCGGGGCGACCTCGACCACTTCGGCGCCCTCGGCTTCCTCCAAGGCCTTCTCACGGTCCTGCGAGACTGCGGGCACCCCGGCCTGCTGCTCGTCCTCGACGAGGTCGAGACGCTGCAGCGGATGCGCTCGGACGTACGCGAGAAGTCCCTCAACGCGCTGCGCCAGCTCCTCGACGAGATCGACGCGGGCCGCTTCCCCGGACTCTTCCTCGTCATCACCGGCACCCCCGCCTTCTACGACGGGCAACAGGGCGTACAACGCCTCGCGCCGCTCGCTCAGCGCCTAGCCACCGACTTCACCACCGACGCGCGTTTCGACTCCCCACGGGCCGTACAACTGCGTCTGCCGGGCTTCGACCTGCCCGCACTCGGCGAGTTGGGCCGCAAGGCACGTGATCTGTACGCGGGAGCGGCCCGGCACCCCGAACGGCTCCCGGACCGGGTCGACGACGCCTACGTCGACGAGCTTGCTCGCGCCCTCACCGGTTCCCTCGGCGGCAGAGTCGGTATCGCCCCCCGCCTGTACCTGCGCAAGCTCGTCGCGGACGTTCTGGACCGGGTCGACGAGTTCACGGACTTCGACCCCCGCGCGCACTACGCACTCACCCTGAGTAACGACGAACTCACCGAGACCGAGCGGAACGCGGCAGCCGGCGCCGGCGATGTCGAACTGGACCTGGACCTGGACACATCATGAAGGGCCCGTCATGACGGACCCGGCCGACGCCCTCGACCTCCTGGACCCGGCCCTCGCACACCACATCGTCAATGCACTGGGCTGGCGCTCCCTACGCCCTCTCCAGGAGGCGGCCGTCGCACCCCTGCTCGGCGGCGAGGACGCTCTCCTGCTCGCGCCCACAGCCGGCGGCAAGACCGAGGCGGCCGTCTTCCCGCTGCTGACACGGATGAACCGGCACGGCTGGAAGGGCACCAGTGTGCTGTACGTGTGCCCGCTCAAGGCTCTGCTCAACAACCTCCACCCCAGGCTGCGGACCTACGCCGAGTGGCTGGGCCGCAGCGCCGAGCTGTGGCACGGCGACGTCACGACGCCCCGCCGCCGCCGTATCCTCACCGACCGTCCCGACATCCTCCTCACCACGCCCGAGTCCCTGGAATCCATGCTGGTGAGCTCCCACGTCGACCACCGCGCCTTCTTCGCGGGTCTGCACGCCGTCGTCGTCGACGAGGTCCACGCCTTCGCAGGCGATGACCGGGGCTGGCATCTGCTCGCCGTCCTGGAACGCCTGAGCCGTGTCGCCGGACGCCCGTTCCAGCGGGTCGGCCTGTCGGCCACGGTCGGCAATCCCGGCGAGCTGCTGTCCTGGCTGCAGGGCGCGGGACAGGGGCGACGGCCGGGCCGGGTCGTAGCGCCCGATGCGGATCGCACGGCACCCGCGCCCTCCGTGGACATCGAGCTCGACTACGTCGGCTCCGTCGCCAACGCGGCCACCGTGATCGCGGCACTGCACCGGGGTGAAAAGCGCCTGGTCTTCTGCGAGAGCCGTCGTACGGTCGAAGAACTGGGCGAGCAACTGCGCCTGAGGGGCGTGACCACCTTCCTGTCCCACGCCTCGCTGTCCGTGGACGAGCGGCGACGCGCCGAGCAAGCCTTCGCCGAAGCCCGCGACTGCGTGATCGTCTCCACCAGCACCCTGGAACTCGGCATCGACGTCGGCGACCTGGACCGGGTCATCCAGATCGATGCACCGGCCACCGTCGCTTCATTCCTCCAGCGCCTGGGCCGCACCGGGCGACGCCAGGGCAACAAGCGCAACTGCCTGTTCCTCGCTCTCGACGACGCCGGCCTGCTGGCAGCTGCCGCTCTCCTGCTCCAGTGGTCCCGAGGCTGGGTGGAACCCGTCGTCGCCCCGCCCGAGCCCCGCCACCTGGCGGCCCAGCAGCTGCTGGCCCTGTGCCTGCAGGAGCACCGGGTCGGGGAGAACTTGTGGCAGCAGTGGTGGGGCGGTGTCGGTCCCTTCGGCCCGGATGCGGCGCCCGTGGTGCGCCACCTGGTGGAGCAGGGGTTCCTGGACCAGGACGGCGGGCTGCTGTTCATCGGCCCGGAGGCGGAACGCCGCTACGGACACCGCCACTTCATGAACCTGACGGCGGTGTTCACCGCCCCGCCCGAGTTCACCGTCTTCAGCGGTCGCTCGGAAATCGGCCGTACCGATCCGGACCTGCTCACCGAGGAGGTCACCGGGCCGCGCAAGCTGCTGCTCGCCGGACGCAGCTGGCTCGTCACGTACATCGACTGGCGCCGCAGGCGTTGCTTCGTGGTACCGGCCGACGAGGGAGGACGCGCCCGGTGGAGCGGCTTCGGCGGGGACCGTGTCCGATCGTTCACGCTGACCCGAGCGGCCCGCGATGTCCTGCTCGGTGAGGACCCCCCTGTACGCCTGACGAAACGGGCCACCGCCAGACTCACCAAGGCTCGCGAGACTCACCTGCACACGGTGCACCCGGCTGGGACTCTCATCACCCGTCTTGCCGACGGAGACGTCCGCTGGTGGACCTGGGCCGGGCATCGTGCCAACGCCACGCTGGCGGCTTCGCTGCCGGCTGTCGTCGCCCCACAGCGGCGATTCGGCGACCAGTGGGTCCGGCTTCGCGACGACCTCTCCCCTGCCCGCTGGAAATCCGCTGTCGCTGACACCGCTGCCGGGATGTGCCTTCCCGACGTAGACGGACGGGCGGTGCGCGGTCTCAAATTCAGCGAGGCGCTCCCCGCCCGGCTGGCCGAGGCAACGCTCGCCGCACGCGCCGCGGACGAGGAAGCGGCCCGTACGGTCCTGGCAGAGCCGGTGCGACTGACCACACTCACCTCCCCGTAGGCAGGCCTCGCTCATCCTGCCTACGGCAAGGCTCTCTGACAGGATCCAGGGGATCCACGGGGGAGACGAGTGGCTGCCCACTCCTGAATGATCAGGGCTTCTCGTAGGCCGAGTGGGCACCGCCATGCCCACTGATGGGCACGAGAATCGGAACAAAAAGACCCTCCTCCCCGCGTTTCCGCAGGTCAGAGAGTATTTAGGCAAGTGGAGCCTAGGAGATTCGAACTCCTGACATCTGCCTTGCAAAGGCAGCGCTCTACCAACTGAGCTAAGGCCCCGTGGAAGTGGACGCACCCGTCCCGTGCGGGAGGTGTGGTCGTTCCGCAGAACAGAGTACCGGGTGTACCCCCTCATCTCGCAAAATGATAGGGACTCCCGCCGTGCGACCACTCTCCGTAAGATGCTCGCGAGGTTCGCACCAGCGAAGGGGAGTAGTCAGAGTGGACGCAGTACAACAAGAGGCCACGGCCAGAGCCAGAGAGCTTCAGCGCAGTTGGTACGGGGAGCCGCTGGGAGCGCTCTTCCGCCGGCTCATAGATGACCTCGGCTTGAACCAGGCCCGCCTCGCTGCCGTCCTCGGACTGTCGGCGCCCATGCTGTCCCAGCTGATGAGCGGCCAGCGAGCCAAGATCGGGAACCCGGCCGTGGTCCAGCGCGTCCAGGCCCTCCAGGATCTCGCCGGCCAGGTGTCCGACGGAAGCGTCAGCGCGGGGGAGGCCACCGATCGGATGGACGAGATCAAGAAGACCCAGGGGGGTTCCGTCCTCAGCAACAGCGGCCAGACCACCACCAGCTCCGGCGCACCCACGGTCAAGCGGGTCGTCCGCGAGATCCAGTCGCTGCTGCGCTCGGTCTCCGCGGCCGGCGACATCATCGACGCGGCGAACACCCTCGCACCCAGCCACCCGGAACTGGCAGAGTTCCTCCGGGTGTACGGCGCGGGCCGCACCGCCGACGCGGTCGCCCACTACGAGGCCCACCAGAACTGACACGCACGAGGGCGGACGACGGGTGACAGGGGACGGGCGCAGCGATGGGTGAGGTGTTCGCCGGTCGGTACGAGCTGATCGATCCGATCGGACGCGGTGGCGCCGGTGCCGTGTGGCGGGCCTGGGACCACCGCCGTCGCCGTTACGTCGCCGCGAAGGTCCTCCTGCAGAGCGACGCCCACACGCTCCTGCGGTTCGTACGGGAGCAGGCGCTGCGGATCGACCATCCGCACGTACTGGCTCCGGCCAGCTGGGCGGCCGACGACGACAAGGTCCTGTTCACCATGGACCTGATCGGCGGCGGCTCGCTCGGTCATGTGATCGGGGACTACGGTCCCCTGCCGCCCCGTTTCGTGTGCGCCCTGCTCGACCAGCTCCTGTCGGGGCTCGCGGCGGTGCACGCGGAGGGCGTGGTGCACCGCGACATCAAACCGGCCAACATCCTGATGGAGGCCACCGGAACCGGGCGGCCGCACCTGCGGCTGTCCGACTTCGGCATCTCCATGCGCAAGGGCGAGCCGCGGCTGACCGAGACCGACTACGTGGTCGGCACGCCGGGCTATTTCGCCCCCGAGCAACTCCTGGGCGCCGAGCCCGACTTCCCCGCCGACCTCTTCGCCGTGGGGCTGGTCGCCCTGTACCTCCTCCAGGGCCGCAAGCCCGATTCCCAGGCGTTGGTGGAGCACTTCTTCGCGGAGGGCACCCCGGGCGCCCCCGAAGGCGTTCCCGCCCCGCTCTGGGACGTCATCGCCGCTCTCCTGCAGCCGGACCCCCAGAGCCGCTTCCGGACGGCCACAGGGGCGCGCAAGGCCCTTGCCGAGGCCGTGGAGCTGCTGCCGCCGCCCGCCCCGGACGAGGAACCGGTGGAGGTGTTCGACCAACTCGGCCCGCTGCCGCCCGGATTCGGCCCGCAGGGTCCGCTGAGCACGGCGGCCGCGCCCCCGCGCGAGCCCGCCGCCGAGGCCGCGACCCCGGGTACTTCCGCCTCCGTCACGGTGCCCGCGGAGCCCGTCCGGCCGGACCCGCGCGGTACGGCGCGCGCCGCTGGGACGGCCTTGTCCGCGCCGACGACCCCGTATCCGGCCGACCCCGCCGTCCCGGTCCCCGCCGCCCCCGCCCCCGCCGTCCCGGCTCAGGCGCCGGGGTACGGGCCCTCGGAGACGGGCAGCTTTCACCTCCCGCCGCCGACGACACCGGCCGCGGCGACCCCGCCGGCCGTGCCGGTCCCCTCGGCCCTCGCCGCGGCGCCGGTCCGGCCGGGCCGCGGGATCGCCCCGCCCCCGGCGAAGGCGGTGGCCTCGCTGCTCGCCGCGGCGCTGCTCTGCTTCGCGGTGGGCGTCTGGGCCCTCACGCAGCTGTAGGACCGCGCCCCCGCCGCCCGAGCAGCGTCCAACCACCCAGCACCAGCAGCAGGACCGTCCCGGTGCCGAAGCCGGCGCCCGCCACGATCCGCATCGTGGAGTGCCGCTCGGCGGCCTCGGCCGCCTCCGGGGCGGTGAGCCCCTCCCTGGCCGCGGCCCGGTCCTCGTCGCCCACCCCGAAGCCGCCCGCGGCCGGACTGCCCTGGTACGCGGGCCCCTTGACCGGCGCACCGGCGACGTCCAGGCGCAGGGTCAGCGGCACGGGCACCGCGTCCTCGGTGAAGTCGGCGACCTTCGCGCCCATGGTCACCGCGACGTAGTACCAGCCCGCGAGGGAGACGGGCTGCACGGTCCGGTCGTTCGCGAAGCGGTTCTCGTACGTGACGGGCGGGGTCTTCTCCAGGGTGATCCCGGCCTGCTTGCCGTCGTACGACACGTCCTGGTCGGAGATCAGGCCCCGGTACGGGCTGTACAGGGAGACGGTGAGCCCGCCCGAGGCCGAGCCGTAGGTCTTGGTCATCTTCGCGGCCGCCAGTTCGGCGCCGAGGCCCAGCTGCTGTCCCCAGTCCAGCGGGACCCGGTAGAAGCGGGTCTGCCCGGGCCGCATCTCGTCGCGCCACACGCCGGCGCCCAGGGCGCGCGCGTCGTTGAAGCCGGTGCCGCCGTCGCGGGGCACCGCCTCGGTGCCGGGCAGCGCCGGGGCGCCCGAGGGCCAGGTGCCGGGCGCGGTGGTGGGGGCGCCCGGGCCGCGGCCGGGCTCCCGCTGGACCTTGATCTCCAGCGGCCAGGGGCTCTGGTCGTAGCCCTTGGCCGACGTCCGCGTGACCTTGGCGTAGTACACGCCCGCGGGCGCGCAGTCCTCGTCCTCGGAGCCCCTGCGGACCCCGGCGGCGGCGATCGGGTAGGCGTCGTAACCGAAGTTCGCCCGGCCGCCGCTGTCGGGGCAGGAGCGCCCGGCGGTGGTCATGATCTCCACGTCGATGCCGTCACCGCCGGAGACCTTCGCGCCGGCCGCGGGGCGGACCACGGCGGAGACGTAGACGTCGGACCCGTCCTTGTCCAGGACGAGCCGGTACATGCGTTCGCCCGGTCCGAGCGTGTCCCGGTAGACGTTCCCGGCCTCGATCAGCGGGGCGTCCGCCGTGGAGGGCTTGCCCTCCACGGCCTGGGCGCCGTCGGCGGCCCGGTAGGTCGGCAGGGGTCCGGGTGCGGCCCCGTCGGCGTACGCGACCCCCGGCAGCCCCGCCACCAGGCCCAGGGCCGCCGCCCACACTGCCGTCCGTCCCCGAACCATCACGCCCACCCCGAGTTTGCTCGCGCAAGCCAAATATTTACATAACGGAAGTTTTCGTCACAGAGCAGCACAAAGCCCCGGCAGCAGCGGCAGCCGGGGCTTCATGAGATCAGCCTTGGGTCTCACACACCGGAACCAGAGGGCACGGAGTCAGTTGCCTCCGTCCACAGGTCCTGCTCGGCGCGGTCCGCCTGGATCTGGCGGTACACGAGGAGCCCGCCGATGGCGGCCAGTGCGACCAGGAGCAGCTTCTTCACCGCGCGACCTCGTCTTTCGTTGACGTAGGGGACTTCTGGCGCCCAACAATACACACCGACCGATACCGATCGGTGACCTGCCGGCCCACCAACTGGCCCGACGACAAAGAACCCCAGGCCTTGGCCTGGGGGTCTTCGACACTGTGGGGCTAACAGGATTTGAACCTGTGGCCTCATCCTTATCAGGGATGCGCTCTAACCAACTGAGCTATAGCCCCATCCGCGCTGCGCGCTGACTCCTGAAGATTAGCGCACAGACCCGGTCAGGCCAAAATCCGTTGCCCGAGGGCGTCTGCGCAGGTCATCCGACCCGTCGCGGGCGCCCGAACAGAGGGCCTACTCGTCCTCGGCGAGGGTGAGCTCCACACCGCCGACGAAGCCCGCCGACAGGTTGTAGATGAACGCGCCCAGCGTCGCCAGCGCCGTCGCCAGCACCACGTCGATCACCGCGATGACCGACGTGAAGATCAGAACGCGCGGCAGCGACAGGAACGACTGGAGGTCGAAGCCGTTGCTCTCGTTCGAACCGGTCGCCTCGCTGATCGTGCCGCCGACGGTCGAGAAGACGCCCATCGCGTCCATGACCATCCACAGCACGGCCGCCGCCACGATCGTGCAGATGCCGAGCGCGATCGACAGCAGGAAGCTGACCTTCATGACCGACCACGGGTCGGCCTTGGCCACCCGCAGTCGCGCCTTGCGCGTGCGAGGGGCCGTACGGACCCCCGTGCGCGGCTTGCGCTGCGCGGCCGCTCCCTTGCCGCCCTGCGCCGTCCCCGGGCCCGAGGGCGCCGGGTAGGCCTGCGGCGGGTGGTACGGCTGTGCGGGCGTGTCCTGGCCTGCGTCCGCGCCGACCGACGGCTTCGGTCCTCGGGTGTCCGTCACGGTTCCCCCCTGGGAGTCCGCGGCAGGGCCACGGGCACCGTTCGCTCCAGTCTTGGCCGGTCCGGCGCCCGTGGCTCCACTCACGACTTACTCCTCGTGCTCCCCGGCCGAGGGCTGCGTGCCCCCGGCGGCCTCGGCGGCCTGTCCGTCGGCCACCTCGGTGTCGTTCTCGTCGGCCTCGACCTCGTCAGCTTCCTGACCGGCCTCGGCGTTACGGGCGATGCCGACCACGGCATCGCGCTTACCCAGGTTGATCAGCTGGACGCCCATGGTGTCACGGCCGGTCTCCCTGACTTCGTTGACGCGCGTACGAATCACACCACCGCCGAGCGTGATGGCGAGAATCTCGTCCGTCTCGTCGACCACGAGCGCCCCGACGAGCGATCCGCGGTCCTCCACGATCTTGGCGGCCTTGATACCCAGACCGCCACGACCCTGGACGCGGTACTCGTCGACCGGCGTCCGCTTGGCGTAGCCGCCGTCGGTCGCGGTGAAGACGAACGTACCCGGCCTCACAACGCTCATGGAGAGCAGTTCGTCACCTTCACGGAAACTCATGCCCTTCACACCCGAGGTGGCGCGACCCATCGGGCGCAGCGCCTCGTCGGTCGCCGTGAAGCGGATCGACTGCGCCTTCTTGCTGATCAGCAGCAGGTCGTCCTCGGCGGACACCAGCTCCGCGCCGATCAGCTCGTCGTCGCTGCCGTCCTCCGTCTCGCGGAGGTTGATCGCGATGACGCCGCCCGAGCGGGGCGAGTCGTAGTCCTTGAGCGCCGTCTTCTTCACCAGGCCGCCCTTGGTGGCCAGGATCAGGTACGGCGCCGCCTCGTAGTCACGGATCGCGAGGATCTGGGCGATCTTCTCGTCCGGCTGGAAGGCCAGCAGGTTCGCCACGTGCTGCCCGCGGGCGTCGCGGCCGGCGTCCGGCAGCTCGTACGCCTTGGAGCGGTAGACCCGGCCCTTGTTCGTGAAGAACAGCAGCCAGTGGTGCGTGGTGGAGACGAAGAAGTGGTCGACCAGGTCGTCCTGCTTCAGCTTGGTGCCGCGCACGCCCTTGCCGCCGCGCTTCTGCGAGCGGTAGTCCTCGGTCTTGGTGCGCTTGACGTAACCGCCGTGCGTGATCGTGACGACGATGTCCTCTTCGGCGATCAGGTCCTCGATGGACATGTCACCGTCGAAGGGCACCAGCTTGGAACGCCGGTCGTCGCCGAACTTCTCGACGATCGCCGCCAGTTCCTCGCTGACGATGGAGCGCTGACGCTCCTCCGAGGCCAGGATGGCGTTGTACTCGTTGATCTTGGCCTGGAGCTCGTCGTGCTCGGCGACGATCTTCTGGCGCTCCAGGGCCGCGAGGCGGCGGAGCTGCATCTCCAGGATCGCGTTCGCCTGGATCTCGTCGATCTCCAGGAGGCCCATCAGGCCCTCGCGCGCGATCTCGACCGTGTTGCTGCGCCGGATCAGCGCGATGACCTCGTCGATCGCGTCCAGCGCCTTGAGCAGACCGCGCAGGATGTGGGCGCGCTCCTCCGCCTTGCGCAGGCGGAACTTCGTACGCCGGACGATGACCTCGATCTGGTGCGTCACCCAGTGGCGGATGAAGGCGTCGATCGACAGCGTGCGCGGCACGCCGTCCACCAGCGCCAGCATGTTCGCGCCGAAGTTCGTCTGCAGCTCGGTGTGCTTGTAGAGGTTGTTCAGCACGACCTTGGCGACGGCGTCGCGCTTGAGCACGATCACCAGGCGCTGGCCGGTCCGCGACGAGGTCTCGTCACGGACGTCGGCGATGCCGCCGACCTTGCCGTCCTTCACCAGGTCCGCGATCTTCTGCGCGAGGTTGTCCGGGTTGGTCTGGTACGGGAGCTCCGTGACCACCAGGCACTGGCGGTTCTGGATCTCCTCGACCTCCACCACCGCGCGCATCGTGATGGAGCCGCGACCGGTCCGGTACGCCTCCTCGATGCCCTTGCGGCCCACGACCAGGGCGCCCGACGGGAAGTCAGGGCCCTTGATCCGCTCGATCAGCGCGTCCTGGAGCTCCTCGTGCGAGGCCTCCGGGTGCTCCAGCGCCCACTGCGCACCGGCCGCGACCTCGCGGAGGTTGTGCGGCGGGATGTTGGTCGCCATGCCGACCGCGATGCCGGCGCTGCCGTTGACCAGCAGGTTCGGGAAGCGCGCCGGGAGCACGGTGGGCTCCTGGTTGCGGCCGTCGTAGTTGTTCTGGAAGTCGACGGTCTCCTCGTCGATGTCCCGGAGCATCTCCATGGCCTGCGGCATGAGCTTGCACTCGGTGTAGCGCATCGCGGCCGCCGGGTCGTTGCCCGGGGAGCCGAAGTTGCCGTTGCTGTCGACCAGCGGCATGCGCATCGACCACGGCTGGGCCAGGCGGACCAGGGCGTCGTAGATCGAGCTGTCACCGTGCGGGTGGTAGGTACCCATGACGTCGCCGACGACACGGGCGCACTTGTAGAAGCCCTTCTCGGGCCGGTAGCCGCCGTCGTACATCGCGTACAGCACGCGGCGGTGCACCGGCTTGAGGCCGTCGCGCACGTCCGGCAGGGCGCGCGAGACGATGACGGACATCGCGTAGTCGAGGTAGGAGCGCTGCATCTCCGTCTCGAGCCCGACGGGCTCGATGCGCAGCACGGGCTGCTCCTCCGCGGGGTTCTGTGCGGTGGGGGTGGTTTCGTCGGCCATTGCTGGTCAGAAGTCCTTTCAGGCGGCGGTCAGCGGAGCCGACTCAGATGTCGAGGAAGCGGACGTCCTTGGCGTTGCGCTGGATGAAGGAGCGCCGCGCCTCGACGTCCTCACCCATCAGCACCGAGAACAGGTCGTCGGCCTGCGCCGCGTCGTCCAGCGTGACCTGGCCGAGGACCCGGTGGTCCACGTCCATGGTGGTGACGCGCAGTTCCTCGGCGTTCATCTCGCCCAGACCCTTGAAGCGCTGGATCGAGTCTTCCTTGATCCGCTTGCCGTTCTGCTTGCCGAGCTCCACCAGCGCGTCCCGCTCGCGGTCCGAGTACGCGTACTCGAAGTCGTCCCGGCCCCACTTGATCTTGTAGAGCGGCGGGCGCGACAGGTACACGTGACCGGCCTCGACCAGCGGCCGCATGAAGCGGAAGAGGAAGGTCAGCAGCAGGGTGTTGATGTGCTGGCCGTCGACGTCGGCGTCCGCCATCAGGATGATCTTGTGATAGCGGAGCTTCTCGATGTCGAAGTCCTCGTGCACACCGGTACCGAAGGCGCTGATCAGCGCCTGGACCTCGGTGTTCTGGAGGATCTTGTCGATCCGCGCCTTCTCGACGTTCAGGATCTTGCCGCGGATCGGCAGGATGGCCTGGTACATCGGGTTGCGGCCGGACTTCGCGGAGCCACCGGCCGAGTCACCCTCGACGATGAAGATCTCGCACTTGGTCGGGTCGTTCGACTGGCAGTCGGACAGCTTGCCCGGCAGCGAGGCGCTCTCCAGCAGACCCTTGCGACGGGTGAGGTCACGGGCCTTGCGGGCCGCGACGCGCGCCGTGGCCGCTTGGATCGACTTGCGGATGATGTCCGCGGCCTCGACCGGGTTGCGGTCGAACCAGTCGTTGAGGTGCTCGTGGACGACCTTCTGCACGAAGGTCTTGGCCTCCGTGTTGCCCAGCTTGGTCTTCGTCTGGCCCTCGAACTGGGGCTCGCCCAGCTTGACCGAGATGATCGCCGTCAGACCCTCGCGGATGTCCTCGCCGGCGAGGTTGTCGTCCTTCTCGCGCAGCAGCTTCTTGTCGCGCGCGTAACGGTTCACCAGACCCGTCAGGGCCGCACGGAAGCCCTCCTCGTGCGTACCGCCCTCGTGCGTGTGGATCGTGTTCGCGAAGGAGTAGACCCCCTCCGTGTACTGCGAGTTCCACTGCATCGCGATCTCGACCGAGAGCATGCGCTCCTTGTCCTCGGCCTCGACGTCGATGACGGTCGGGTGGATGAGCTCACCCTTGCGCGAGTTGAGGTACTTCACGAAGTCGACGATGCCGCCCTCGTAGTAGTACTTCACCGTGCGCGCCGTGGGCTCGGCGGTGTCCGCGTCGGGGTCGTCCGCGCCGACCGTGGCCTTCGCCGACTCGCGCTCGTCGGTCAGCGACAGGGTCAGGCCCTTGTTGAGGAAGGCCATCTCCTGGAAGCGCCTCGACAGCGTCTCGAAGGAGTACTCGGTCGTCTCGAAGATGTCGCCGTCGGCCCAGAAGGTGACCGTGGTGCCGGTCTCGGCGGTCTCCTCGTTCTTGGCCAGCGGGGCCGTCGGGACGCCCAGCTTGTAGTCCTGGGTCCAGCGGTGGCCGTCCGTCTTGACCTCGACCGCGACCTTGGTCGACAGGGCGTTCACGACGGACACACCGACACCGTGCAGACCACCGGAGACGGCGTAGCCGCCGCCGCCGAACTTGCCGCCCGCGTGCAGGACCGTCAGGACGACCTCGACGGCCGGCTTGCCCTCGGACGGGACGATGCCGACCGGGATACCGCGACCGTTGTCGACCACGCGCACCCCACCGTCGGCGAGGATCGTCACGTCGATGGTGTCCGCGTGCCCGGCCAGCGCCTCGTCGACGGAGTTGTCGACGACCTCGTAGACGAGGTGGTGCAGACCACGCTCACCCGTCGAGCCGATGTACATACCCGGCCGCTTGCGGACCGCGTCCAGGCCCTCGAGGACCTGGATCGCACTGGCGTCGTAATTCTTCTCGTTGGAGTCGCCGGAATCGGCCACGAAGCGCCCTTTCTGGCACAGCGCAGCCCGTACTCCGGACCAGCAAGTGCGCCAGCGGAGCGGCCGCGTCGATCTGCGTTGTCTGCGTGATCCCGCGAATGGGCGGGATTCGCTCCAGTCTACCGGTACCACGGACATGAATGGGGGTTTGCCGGTACCTGAGTCCGCATGTGCCGCCCTGAACCTCCTCTCTCCGACTCCCCACATCCGGGGAGGGGCTCAAAGAGGCTCACACGGGCATCCAGCGCTTCGGCCTGTCAACCTCCGGCTACCGTGAGGGACGCCACCCGCCGGACCGCCTACTCACCCGTAGGTGTCGCCCGGGCCCTTGCTGCCCGGCGCCCGCCACGGCCCGTAGCCCTTCGGCCGGCCGCCGGGCCCCTGGACCTTGATCAGGCGCACGGTGCCCTGGCCAAGATCGGCGTTCAGTCGCGCGACCAGCTGCGGAGCCAGCAGCTTCAGCTGCGCCGCCCACGCCGAGGAATCGCACCGCACGACAAGCTCACGGTCCTCGTACCGCTGCGGTTCACAGTGGGCCGCGATCTCCGGGCCGACGATCTCCGGCCAGCGCTCCATCACGCCCGCCACCGCCATCGGCATCTCCCAGCCGCGTTCGGTGCGCAGCCGGTCCAGCGCCGCCATGAGCGGCATCGGGTCCCGGCCGTCCGCACGGGCTCCCGAGCGCAGCCCCGGCTGCCGACTCTTCTTCCCGCCGACCGCGTTGCCCCGGGCCCGCGCCTGCTCGCGCGCCGCCGCGAGGGCCTGGCGCGCGAGGTCCACCCCGGATGCCTCCGGGGTCCTGCGACCCTCCTGCGGGTCCTTGGCGTGCTCGTTCACAGCCGGGTCACCTCACCGCCGGACACCCCGAACCGCGTTCCGACCAGCACCCCCGGGACGTCGTCGTCCACCGCCGCCGTCACCAGGACCTGCTCGCCCGGGGCCACCAGCTCCGCCAGCCGCTCCCGACGCCGGGTGTCCAGCTCCGCGAACACGTCGTCCAGGATCAGCACGGGCTCGCTGCCCTCCGAGCGCAGCAGCTCGTACGAGGCGAGCCGCAGCGCCAGCGCGTACGACCACGACTCCCCGTGGCTCGCGTACCCCTTCGCGGGCAGCTCCCCGAGCCGCAGCACCAGGTCGTCGCGGTGCGGGCCCACCAGGGTCACACCGCGCTCGATCTCCTGCTTGCGCACCTCGGCCAGTGCCGCCAGCAGCACCTCGTAGAGGGCCTCGCGGGTGCGGGCCGCACCGCTGTCCACCGGCTCGCCGGCCGAGGACTTGTACGCCAGACCCAGTGGGCCGCCGCCGGGCGCGAGCTGCTCGTAGGCCTTGTCCGCCAGGGGGAGCAGGGTCGCGATCAGATCCAGCCGTTGGGCGAGCAGTTCCGCGCCCACGCGCGCGAGGTGCTGGTCCCACACGTCGAGGGTGGACAGGTCCAGGGAACGGCCGCCGTGCCGGCGGGCCATCGCCGCCGACTTCAGGAGGGTGTTGCGCTGCTTGAGCACCCGCTCGTAGTCGGAGCGGACCGCGGCCATCCGCGGCGAGCGCGCCGTGACCAGCTCGTCCAGGAACCGGCGCCGCTCGCCCGGGTCGCCCTTGACCAGGGCCAGGTCCTCCGGCGCGAACAGCACCGTCCGTATGATCCCCAGCACGTCCCGCGGCCTGACCTGCGAGGAACGGTTGATCCGGGCCCGGTTCGCCCGGCCGGGATTGAGTTCCAGTTCCACCAGCTGCTGCCGCTCGCCCTGGGTGACGGCGGCCCGGATGATCGCCCGGTCCGCGCCCATCCGCACGAGCGGGGCGTCCGAGGAGACCCGGTGGCTGCCCAGGGTCGCCAGGTAGCCGATCGCCTCGACGAGGTTGGTCTTCCCCTGGCCGTTGGGGCCCACGAAAGCGGTGACGCCCGGGTCGAGGGGAACCTCGGCCCGGGCGTACGAGCGGAAGTCGGCCAATGAGAGATGCGAAACGTGCATTCGGCGCCGACCTCCCCCGGCTTCCCACTACTCGCTGTGGTGCTGTGCTGCTGTCCCTCTGGGCCGCTCGGCCCCGGGCTGTGACGTGCTACTTCTTCTCGACCGCGTGGCCGCCGAACTGGTTGCGCAGCGCGGCGATCATCTTCATCTGCGGGGAGTCGTCCTGCCGCGAGGCGAAGCGCGCGAACAGCGACGCGGTGATCGCGGGCAGCGGTACGGCGTTGTCGATCGCCGCCTCCACCGTCCAGCGTCCCTCGCCGGAGTCCTGGGCGAAGCCACGCAGCTGCTCCAGGTGCTCGTCCTCGTCGAGGGCGTTCACGGCCAGGTCCAGCAGCCAGGAGCGGATGACGGTGCCTTCCTGCCAGGAGCGGAAGACCTCGCGGACGTCGGTGACCGAGTCCACCTTCTCCAGGAGCTCCCAGCCCTCGGCGTAGGCCTGCATCATGGCGTACTCGATGCCGTTGTGGACCATCTTCGCGAAGTGGCCGGCGCCGACCTTGCCGGCGTGCACGGCGCCGAACTCGCCCTCGGGCTTGAGGGCGTCGAAGACCGGCTGCACCCGGGCAACGTCCTCGGCGGCGCCGCCGTACATGAGCGCGTAGCCGTTCTCCAGGCCCCAGACGCCGCCGGAGACACCGCAGTCGACGAAGCCGATGCCCTTGGCCTTCAGCTCCTCGGCGTGCTTCTCGTCGTCGGTCCAGCGGGAGTTCCCGCCGTCGACGACGATGTCACCGGGCGACAGCAGCTCGGCGAGCTCGTCGACCGTGGACTGGGTGGCCGCACCGGCCGGGACCATGACCCACACGACGCGGGGGGCCTGCAGGCTGTCCACAAGTTCCGGCAGGCTGTGGACATCCGCGAGGTCCGGGTTGCGGTCGTATCCGATGACGGTGTGGCCTGCGCGGCGGATGCGCTCGCGCATGTTGCCGCCCATCTTGCCGAGACCGACGAGACCAAGCTCCATCAGGTGGTTCCTTAAGCGTTGTGGCCGTCTTTGCCGGGGCTTCCCCGGCCGTGTCCTCACCGGACGCGCAGGGGGTCGCCCACCGGATCCGAGCCTACGCCGGGCCGTGGCGGCGGGCCCTGCGGGCGCTCCATGGCGGCCGATCCGGGTTTCCCGGTTTCCGGCTTTCCGGGTTCTCCCCCGGTGGCTCCCCACCCTGTGGACGACGTCGGGCCCGGTCCCGCTGCGTGCGAGACCGGGCCCGACGTCGACAGGTGGAGCGTCAGCCGGACAGGCGCACCGGCATGATCAGGTACTTGTAGGCCTCGTCCGCCTCCGCGTCGATCGCCGGGCGGCCGCTGAGCAGCGCCGGCTTGGTCGACGTGGTGAAGCTGAGCTGGGCCACCGGGGAGGCGATCGCGCTCAGGCCGTCCAGCAGGAAGGTCGGGTTGAAGGCGATCGAGATGTCGTCGCCGTCCAGCTGGGCGTCGACCCTTTCCACAGCCTGTGCGTCGTCGGAGGAACCGGCCTCCAGGATCAGCACGCCCTGCTCGAAGCTGAGGCGGACCGGGGTGTTGCGCTCGGCCACCAGGGCCACGCGCTTGACGGCCTCGACGAAGGGCGCGGTCTCGATCACGGCGATCGAGTTGAACTCCGTCGGGAACAGCGTCCGGTACTTGGGCAGGTCGCCTTCGAGCAGCCGGGTCGTGGTGCGGCGGCCGGCGCCCTCGAAACCGATCAGGCCCTCGCCCGCGCCGGAGCCGGACAGCGCCAGAGTGACGGTGTCACCGCTGGTCAGCGAGTTGGCGATCTCCTGGAGCGTCTTGGCGGGCACCAGGGCCACGGCCGACGCCTCCGGGTTCTCCGGCTTCCACAGGAACTCGCGGACCGCGAAGCGGTAGCGGTCGGTGGAGGCCAGGGTGACGCGGTCGCCCTCGATCTCGATGCGGACACCGGTCAGCACCGGCAGCGTGTCGTCACGGCCGGCGGCGGTGGCCACCTGCTTGGCGGCGGAGGCGAAGACCTCGCCGGCGACGGTGCCGGTCGCAGTCGGCATCTGCGGCAGTGCCGGGTACTCCTCCACAGGCAGGGTGTGGAGTGTGAATCGCGAGGAGCCGCAGACCACGGTCGCCCGTACACC
This sequence comes from Streptomyces sp. BF23-19, assembly GCF_041106355.1. Lineage (NCBI taxonomy): Bacteria > Bacillati > Actinomycetota > Actinomycetes > Kitasatosporales > Streptomycetaceae > Streptomyces > Streptomyces sp. BF23-19. The sequence continues at coordinate 73,887 of NZ_JBGBPT010000002.1, forward strand.
GTCTGTGGAAATCTCCACCGGGCGGTTGGGGAGGGCGCGGCAGATGTCGGCGAGCAGCCGGCCGGAGACCAGGACGGTGCCGTCCTCCTCGACGTCCGCCTCGACCGAGACCCGGGCCGAGACCTCGTAGTCGAAGCCGGAGAGGCTCAGGGTGCCTTCCTCGGCCTTGAGCAGCAGGCCCGCGAGGACGGGCACCGGCGGCCGGGCCGGGAGGCTACGGGCCGCCCAGGCCACCGCCTCCGCGAGTACGTCGCGCTCCACCCGGATCTTCACCGGAACCGCCTCCTGCTGTTGCTCGCTCGTCTGCCGGCCTTCGTCGTCGGCTCGTCGATGCCTCGACCGATGCCGGGGACCAGTCTGACGTACGGCGCCGACACTCGGTGCGGCCGGCGGTCAAGTCGGGAGCGAGGCGTCGGGGCGGGCGATCGACGAGTTGTGCACAGGACCCGCTTGAAAACCGAAACCGGCCTAACTCTCTATGGGGGTAGTAGTAGGGCCTGTGGAAACGGTGGATAAGCCCGTTCTCGCAGGTCAACCCCGGTTTTTTATCCACCGACCCTGTGGGTGACACCGGTGGACAACCCCGTGTCTCTGTGGAGAACGAAAAGTTCTGCACAGGCTGTCCCCAGGTGACCCCGATTACTCCACAGGTGCGTCCCCAGCTTTCCCCCGGTACTCCACAACCCAAACGTCTACATCGGTGTGACCGCTTTCACTCCGGGCGGTGAGAGGGGGTGGTGTGTTGCCGAACAGTGGACAAGGGTGTGGAGAAGGCCGCGCATCCTGTGCACAGGACGTGGAAACCTGTGGGCCGACGGTGGACAACGCCGTGGACAGGGCTGTGGACGAAATATTTGTCCACAGCCTGTGGATGACGTTTGTGCACAATTCCACAGGGGGCTGACCTGCCCTGATGGAACCTCACCCCGCATCCCTGTGGACAGATTGTGGGCGACGCGACCCGTCCCCAGGGTGTGGACGGAAGAAAGTCTCCCAATCTGTGGATGAGTTGCTCCCGCGGGGGCGTATTCGAACAGGTCAGGGGCGCGCGAACGAAGAAGGGCGCCCCCGTTGTGGACCGGGAGCGCCCTCTGAATGCGTTTGAAGAGGCCCTGGAGCGGCCCCGAACCGGGTGTCGGGGAGCCGCGCTCAGCCGTTCTTGATGCGGTTGGTGAGCTCGGTGACCTGGTTGTAGATGGAGCGGCGCTCGGCCATCAGAGCCCGGATCTTGCGGTCCGCGTGCATGACGGTCGTGTGGTCGCGGCCGCCGAACTGCGCCCCGATCTTGGGCAGTGAGAGGTCGGTGAGCTCCCGGCACAGGTACATGGCGATCTGCCGGGCGGTGACCAGGACCCGGCTGCGCGAGGAGCCGCACAGGTCGTCCACGGTCAGGCCGAAGTAGTCGGCGGTGGCCGCCATGATGTCGGAGGCCGTGATCTCCGGAGCGCTGTCCTCGCCGCCCGGGATCAGGTTCTTCAGGACGTCCTCGGTGAGGCCCAGGTCGACCGGCTGCCGGTTGAGGCTCGCGAAGGCCGTGACCCGGATCAGCGCCCCCTCCAGCTCGCGGATGTTGCGCGAGATGCGGGAGGCGATGAACTCCAGTACCTCCGGCGGGGCGTTGAGCTGCTCCTGGACGGCCTTCTTGCGCAGGATCGCGATACGGGTCTCCAGCTCGGGCGGCTGGACGTCCGTGATCAGGCCCCACTCGAAGCGGTTGCGGAGCCGGTCCTCGAGGGTCACCAGCTGCTTGGGCGGCCGGTCGGAGGAGAGCACGATCTGCTTGTTGGCGTTGTGGAGCGTGTTGAAGGTGTGGAAGAACTCCTCCTGCGTCGACTCCTTGCTCGCGAGGAACTGGATGTCGTCGACGAGCAGGATGTCCATCTCGCGGTAGCGCTTGCGGAACGCGTCGCCCTTGCCGTCGCGGATCGAGTTGATGAACTCGTTGGTGAACTCCTCGGAGCTCACGTACCGCACCCGGGTGCCGGGGTAGAGGCTTCGCGCGTAGTGCCCGATGGCGTGCAGCAGGTGCGTCTTGCCGAGGCCCGACTCCCCGTAGACGAAGAGGGGGTTGTAGGCCTTCGCGGGCGCCTCGGCGACGGCCACCGCGGCGGCGTGCGCGAAGCGGTTGGACGCGCCGATGACGAAGGTGTCGAAGAGGTACTTGGGATTCAGTCGCGCGGTCGGCTCCAGCGGGCCCGAGGTGGAGCCGCCGGACGGGGACGGCGCCGAGGGCCGGCCGGGGGCCTGGCGCGGCGCCGGCTGCTCGTACTGCTGGGGCTCGTACTTCTGCTGCTCGTATTGATGGGACTGGTGCTGCTGCTGGGACTCGTACGGGGACTGCTCGTACTTCTGCTGCTCGTAGGAGCCCTGGTCGTAACCGGAGGGCTCGGGCTGCTGGAGGTAGCCCGGCTGCGGGGAGGCGTACGGGTCGCGCTCGGGGAAACCGCCGAGGCGCGGCTGCTGCCAGCCGTAGTCGTCCTGTTGGCCGCCGCGGGGCCAGGCGCCGGGCTCCGGGCGCTGCTGCTGGTAGTCCGGGTAGGCCGGGCGGGCGGTGGGGAGCTGGTCGTCGCCCGGGCCGCCGCCGGGGCGCTGGCCGCCGTACGGCTCGTACCCGCCCTGCTGCTGGACGGGCGGGGCGGGGGGCGCGGGCTCGCCGGCGGAGTCGTCCACGGTGATGGCGATCCGGATGGGGCGGCCGCACTCACGGCTGAGCGCGTCACTGATCAGTGGGGCGAGGCGGCCCTCGAGGACGCGCTTGCCCCATTCGTTGGGGACGGCCAGCAGTGCGGTGTCGGCGACGAGTGCCAGGGGCTGACACCGCTCGACCCACTGCTTGTCCTTGGGCTCGATCCCCGGCTGTCCCTCCCCGAGGAGCTTTTCGAGCACCCTTGGCCACACTGCGGCAAGATCGGCAGGTACGTCAGCCACAGAGCACGCTCTCTCACAGGGGTCCCACGAATGTGTGGTTCTTTGGGACGGTCGGGACAAAAAATCCGGGGTCAGGCAACGGTAGTCAGGCCAGCGGGTACGGTTCAAGTCGTTGTCCACAGCCTGTGCACAGTGTGGGGCAACGCCGGCTCGGTTTGACCGGATGGCGTAGCCGCGCGTACCGTAACGAGGTCGAGTTGTCGATGGCTGCTGCCGCCTGCCTACCGATGGGCGAAGGTCACTGATAGTGATCATTTAGCGGTGCCACTCGGGCGAACACGCGAGTTTCCTCGTGGGCGCACGGTGACAGCCAGGCGATGTCCCGCCACAACGATTCATTCTCTGGAGCCCCCGAGTGAGCAAGCGCACCTTCCAGCCGAACAACCGCCGTCGTGCCAAGACCCACGGCTTCCGCCTGCGGATGCGTACCCGTGCCGGTCGCGCGATCCTCGCGAACCGTCGTGGCAAGGGCCGCGCCGCCCTTTCCGCGTAACCACACGCAGGTCGTGACGTCGTGCTGTCTCCCGAGAATCGGCTGAGGCGGCGCGAGGACTTCGCGAGCGCGGTACGTCGAGGTCGTCGGGCTGGTCGCCCGCTCCTCGTCGTCCATCTACGTACAAGCGGTGCAACGGACCCGCACGAGTCGGGGGAGATCGATCCCTCGTCGCGTGCGGGTTTCGTCGTCAGCAAGGCTGTCGGCAACGCCGTCGTACGTAACCGGGTCAAGCGCCGTCTGCGCCATTTGGTCCGCGAGCGGCTGTCCCAGCTGCCCGCCGGTAGCCTGGTGGTGGTACGCGCGTTGCCCGGAGCGGGTGATGCCGGCCCCGACGAGCTGGCCCGGGACCTGGATGCCGCTCTGGTGCGGCTCCTGGGAGGCGTGGCTCGATGAAGTACCCGCTGCTCGCTTTGATCAAGCTGTACCAGTGGACGATCAGTCCGCTGCTCGGGCCGGTGTGCCGCTACTACCCGTCGTGTTCGCACTACGGGTACACGGCCATCGACCGGCATGGTGCGGTGAAGGGGACGGCCCTGACCGCCTGGCGGATCCTGCGGTGCAATCCGTGGTCCCCGGGTGGCGTGGACCATGTCCCACCCCGTAAACGCCCGCGTTGGCACGAGCAGCTGCGCAGTGCGTTGCGTAGATCTCGCAATGCTCAAGGAGCCTGATTAGTGGACACGATTGCCAGTCTGTTCAGCTTTATCACTTACCCCGTCTCGTGGATCATCGTCCAGTTCCACTCGATGTACGGGGCGATCTTCGGTGAGTCGAGTGGGTGGGCCTGGGGCCTGTCCATCGTGTCCCTGGTGATCTTGATCCGTATCTGTCTGATCCCGCTCTTCGTGAAGCAGATCAAGGCGACGCGGGGTATGCAGGCGCTCCAGCCGAAGATGAAGGCGATCCAGGAGCGTTACAAGAACGACAAGCAGCGTCAGTCCGAAGAGATGATGAAGCTGTACAAGGAGACGGGTACCAACCCGCTCTCCTCGTGCCTGCCCATCCTGGCGCAGTCCCCGTTCTTCTTCGCGCTGTACCACGTGCTGTCGAACATCGCCGATGGCAAGGCTGTCGGCGCGATGGACCAGCAGCTGGTCGACAGCGCTCGTGCGGCCAAGATCTTCGGTGCGCCGATCGCCGCGAAGTTCATGGACAGCCCGGAGAAGGTCGCCGCACTCGGCGCCACCCTGACGGACGTTCGGATCGTGACCGCAGTCATGATCATCATGATGTCGCTGTCGCAGTTCTACACCCAGCGTCAGCTGATGCAGAAGAACGTCGACCTCTCGGTCAAGACGCCGTTCATGCAGCAGCAGAAGATGCTGATGTACATCTTCCCGCTGATCTTCGCGGTCATGGGCATCAACTTCCCCGTCGGTGTTCTCGTCTACTGGCTGACCACGAACGTCTGGACCATGGGTCAGCAGATGTACGTGATCAACCAGAACCCGACGCCGGGCAGCAAGGCGCAGGACCAGTACCTGACCCGCCTGCTGAAGCAGATCACCTCGCACGGTGAGCTCAAGGGCCGGGGCAAGAAGCGGGTCGTCTCGGCGATCGTCGCCAAGGGCCCGGACCGCAACGACAACGAGCGCAAGTTCATCGCCGCCCTCAGCAAGCAGGGCATGGCCGCCCAGGCCGACGGCTCCGTGATCAAGAGTGTCGAGGCCACGGCAGACTCGGATGCGGCGAGCGGCGGTGCCGCGAAGCGGCAGCAGCCGAAGCGCCAGTCGAAGTCGCAGCGTCAGACTCCCAGCAAGCCCGCTCCCAAGAAGTAAGAAGGAGTCCCTCCCGTGACGGAAGGCACCACCACCGCCGCCGCTGAGAGTGGCGACACCCTGACCCGCCTCGAGCAGGAGGGTGAGATCGCGGCCGACTACCTCGAGGGTCTGCTGGACATCGCCGACCTGGACGGCGACATCGACATGGACGTCGAGGCCGACCGGGCCGCGGTGTCGATCGTCAGTGACTCCGCCAGCCGTGATCTGCAGAAGCTCGTGGGCCGCGACGGTGAGGTTCTGGAGGCTCTGCAGGAGCTGACCCGCCTCGCCGTGCACCGGGAGACCGGGGACCGCAGCCGGCTGATGCTGGACATCGCCGGGTTCCGCGCGAAGAAGCGCGAGGAGCTGGCGGCGCTGGGCGCCCAGGCCGCGGCGGACGTGAAGGCGTCCGGCGAGCCGCTGAAGCTGGCTCCGATGACCCCGTTCGAGCGGAAGGTCGTCCACGACGCCGTGGCGGCCGCCGGTCTGCGCAGCGAGTCCGAGGGCGAGGAGCCGCAGCGCTTCGTCGTTGTGCTCCCGGCCTGATCGTCGACGCGAGTTGTTTCGGCCCCGTCTGTGTCGCAGGCGGGGCCGATGTTTGTCAGCCTGGCCTGACAGGTGAACGACGCCTCATCTTGAAGACGTGGTTTTTTCAGAACCATGCGGTACGGAAGGACGGTCCCCGTGACGGAGGCAGCTGAGCTTCCCCCGGCGCCTGAAGAGGCGCGCGCGGTGTTCGGTGAGTTTTTCCCGGAAGCTGTGCGGTACGCGGAGCTGCTGGCGGACGCAGGAGTCAAGCGGGGCCTGATCGGGCCGCGTGAGGTGCCGCGCCTGTGGGAGCGGCATCTGCTGAACTGCGCTGTGCTGTCGGAGGTGGTCCCGCAGGGCGTCACCGTGTGCGACGTGGGCTCGGGTGCGGGTCTGCCCGGTATCCCGCTCGCCCTGGTGCGCCGGGATCTCAAGATCACGCTGCTCGAACCGCTGCTGCGGCGTACGACCTTCCTCCAGGAGGCCGTGGAGCTGCTGGGCCTGGACCACGTCACGGTGGTGCGCGGGCGGGCCGAGGAGGTCCTGGGCAAGCTGCAGCCGGTGCATGTGGTGACGGCGCGTGCGGTGGCTCCGCTGGACCGGCTGGCCGGCTGGGGTGTGCCCCTGCTGCGGCCGTACGGCGAGATGCTGGCCCTGAAGGGCGACACCGCGGACGAGGAACTGGTGTCGGCGAAGACGGCGCTGGCGAAGCTCGGTGTGGTGAAGACCTCGGTGCTGCACGTGGGTGAGGGTCTGGTGGATCCGCTGTCGACGGTCGTGCGGGTCGAGGTCGGAGAGAGCCCTGGAGGGGTGAGGTTCGCGGCCAAGCGGGCTAAGGCGGCGCGGGTGGGACGTACCCGCCGACGCCGGTGACCTGCCGCTGATTCGCTGAGAGCCGGGGCCCACACGGGAGATTTCATCCGTGTTGGGCCCTATAGGTATGGATTTCGGAGTGTCGTAGAGGCCGGGAGACTCCCTCCGGGCATCGTGTTTCACGTGAAACGTCGCTCTCTGCTGCACGGAATCATCAGCCGCGGTCGTGCGGCTGCGTCCCCCCTCCAACGCAAGGACGCAAGGGGGACAGAGTTGTCCACAACGGTGGATTCATCCACAGGAGTACGGGCCCCGCTGGTTCGCGACCCGGGTGACATGGGAGGCTCTGTTCATCGCGAGCCTGATGTCGAGGAGAGTGACACCGTGCGGTCCGACGCCAACCTCGCGGGGCCGATGGCCGATCCGGTCCCCGGTCCCCGCTCTGAATCGGCGGGTGAGGATGTTTCACGTGAAACATCGCCTCCGCCTCTTGTAGACAACGACACCCCCATCGGCCGAGCTGCGCAGCAGGCGGTCGATGCACTGGGGCGCGCCGGTGAGAGGCTGCCCCGGCCGAATCAGACCCGGGTGATCGTGGTCGCCAACCAGAAGGGCGGCGTGGGTAAGACCACGACGACCGTGAACCTGGCGGCCTCACTCGCGCTGCACGGTGCACGGGTCCTGGTCGTCGACCTTGACCCGCAGGGCAACGCGTCCACGGCGCTGGGTATCGACCACCACGCCGATGTGCCGTCCATCTACGACGTGCTCGTGGACAGCCGCCCCCTGCTGGAGGTCGTCCAGCCGGTGGTGGACGTGGAGGGGCTCTTCTGTGCCCCGGCCACGATCGACCTGGCGGGCGCCGAGATCGAGCTGGTGTCGCTCGTGGCGCGGGAGAGTCGCCTGCAGCGGGCGATCCAGGCGTACGACCAGCCCCTCGACTACATCCTGATCGACTGCCCTCCCTCGCTGGGGCTGCTGACGGTGAACGCACTGGTGGCCGGCGCGGAGGTGCTGATCCCGATCCAGTGCGAGTACTACGCGCTGGAGGGCCTGGGGCAGCTGCTGCGCAATGTCGATCTGGTCCGGGCCCACCTCAACCCGACGCTCCACGTGTCGACCATCCTGCTGACGATGTACGACGGCAGGACGCGGCTGGCCTCGCAGGTGGCGGAGGAGGTGCGCAGCCACTTCGGCAAGGAGGTGCTGCGGACGAGCATCCCCCGGTCGGTGCGCATTTCCGAGGCACCGAGCTATGGGCAGACGGTGCTCACGTACGACCCGGGTTCCAGTGGTTCCCTCTCCTACCTGGAGGCAGCGCGAGAGATCGCGTATCGGGGGGTCGGTATTCAGTACGAGGCCCGGCACGCCCATCTGGGCGCGGGCACGAACAGCACGCAGAGTGTGGCGGAGGGGATCCAGTGAGTGATCGACGTAGGGGTCTGGGGCGGGGGCTCGGTGCGCTGATCCCCGCGGCTCCGCAGGAGAAGACGCCCCCGGTGATCGGTGCCGGTTCGACGTCCCCGTCAGCGGTGCCGACGCTGGCTTCGGAGCGGGGGGTCGCGGCGGCGAAGCTCGCTGCGCTCGTACAGGCCGATGTTTCACGTGAAACATCGCTCGCGGTGGTTCCGGTGCCCGATGTGGAGACCGAGACCGAGGTCGAGAGCAATACGGTCGCGGGGGCGATGTTCGCCGAGCTCCCGATGGACGCGATCACGCCGAACCCGCGCCAGCCGCGCGAGGTGTTCGACGAAGATGCGCTCGCCGAGCTGGTGACCTCCATCCAGGAGGTGGGCCTGCTTCAGCCGGTGGTGGTGCGGCAGGCGGCCCCCGGCCGCTATGAGCTGATCATGGGTGAGCGGCGCTGGCGTGCCTGCCGCGAGGCCGGGCTGGAGGCCATTCCGGCGATCATCCGGGCGACGGACGACGAGAAGCTGCTGCTGGACGCGCTGCTGGAGAACCTGCACCGGGCTCAGCTGAACCCGCTGGAAGAAGCCGCGGCCTATGACCAGCTGCTGCGTGACTTCAAGTGCACCCACGACCAGCTGGCCGACCGGATCGGGCGCTCGCGTCCCCAGGTGTCGAACACGCTGCGGCTGCTGAAGCTGTCCCCCTCGGTGCAGCGCCGGGTGGCCGCGGGTGTGCTGTCGGCCGGGCACGCGCGTGCGCTGCTCTCGGTGGAGGACTCCGAGGTGCAGGACAAGCTGGCGCACCGGATCGTGGCCGAGGGTCTTTCGGTGCGCGCGGTCGAGGAGATCGTGACGCTGATGGCCTCGGAGCCGTCGAGCGTGGTGAAGCCGAAGGGTCCGCGTGCGGGTGCCCGGGTGGCTCCGGCGCTCAACGAGCTGGCTACGCGGCTGTCGGACCGGTTCGAGACGCGGGTGAAGGTGGATCTGGGCCAGAAGAAGGGCAAGATCACCGTCGAGTTCGCCTCGATGGAGGATCTGGAGCGGATTCTGGGGACGCTGGCGCCGGGCGAGGGCCGGGTGCTGGATCAGGGTCTTGCCGGGGAGTGATCCCCAGGCTGCCGAGGGGCGGATCGCAGCGGTGCGAACCGGTGCGATCCGCCCCTTCGCTTTGCTGTCGAAGAACGATGGACCAGTGGATACGATGCGGTCATGGGTCGTCGGCTGGTACCGCTCACGCTGGACAACCTCCAGGACCTGCCGCGTCGTTGCCGGTCCTGTGTCTTCTGGGAACTGGACCCGGTCAGCGGCGACGCCGCTGTGAAGGCCGGTACTCCGGCGCAGGAGAAGGAGGCGTGGATCTCCGCCGTCCTGCTGGAGTGGGGATCCTGCGGCCGAGTGGTCTACGTGGACGAGGTGCCGGTCGGCTTCGTCCTCTACGCGCCGCCGGCGTACGTGCCGCGGGCCACTGCCTTTCCGACCAGCCCGGTCTCGCCCGATGCCGTGCAGCTGATCACCGCCTGGATCATGCCGGGGTATCAGGGACAGGGGCTGGGGCGGGTCATGGTCCAGACGGTGGCCAAGGACCTGCTGCGGCGTGGATTCCGGGCGATCGAGGCGTTCGGGGACGCCCACTGGGAGGGTCCGGCCTGTCTGCTGCCGGCGGACCATCTCCTGGCGGTGGGCTTCAAGACCGTACGGCCGCATCCGGTGCATCCGCGGCTGCGGCTGGAGCTGCGCTCGACACTGTCCTGGAAGGAAGACGTGGAGCTGGCGCTGGATCGGCTGCTGGGCGCCGCGCGCAAGGAACCTGCGCTGCGGCCGCTGTGAGCGCGAGACGCGGAACGGGGCCGCCCCATGGAGGGGCGGCCCCGTTTCACGTGAAACATCGAGCGCGTCAGGCGGTCTTGACCTCGACGAACTCGGAGAGGTCGCGCAGGATGGCGGCCTTCGGCTTCGCACCGACGATGGTCTTGGCGACCTCGCCGCCCTGGTAGACGTTCAGCGTCGGGATGGACATGACGCCGTACTTGGCGGCCGTGGCCGGGTTCTCGTCGATGTTGAGCTTGACGATCTCGATCTGGTCGCCGTACTCGGAGGCGATGGCCTCGAGGGACGGCGCGATCTGGCGGCAGGGTCCGCACCAGGCGGCCCAGAAGTCCACCAGTACGGGCTTGTCGCTCCTGAGGACCTGCTCGTCGAAGTCAGCGTCGGTCACGTTCTTGAGGGTGCCGGCCACAGCGGCCTCCTTCTTCATTCCTGCGGGGTGTGGGGTGGGGCAGTGTGGGGGTCGGACCGGTCAGACCGTTGCGTGGACCTTCTCGGCGTCCGCGAGCGCCGCGAGGAAGCGCTCGGCGTCGAGGGCGGCGGAGCAGCCGGTGCCCGCAGCGGTGATGGCCTGACGGTAGGTGTGGTCCACGACGTCGCCGGCGCCGAACACGCCGGTGGCGCTGGTCCGCGTGGAGGGGGCCTCGACCTTGAGGTAACCCTCCTCGTCGAGGTCGAGCTGGCCCTTGAAGAGCTCGGTGCGCGGGTCGTGTCCGACGGCGATGAAGAGGCCGGTCACGGGCAGCTCGGAGGTCTCACCGGTCTTGGTGTTGCGCAGGGTGAGGCCGGAGAGCTTCTGGTCGCCGTGGATCTCCGCGACCTCGCTGTCCCAGGCGAACTTGATCTTCGGGTCGGCGAAGGCGCGGTCCTGCATGGCCTTCGAGGCACGCAGGCTGTCGCGGCGGTGCACGATCGTGACGGACTTGGCGAAGCGCGAGAGGAAGGTGGCCTCCTCGATCGCGGTGTCGCCGCCGCCGACGACGGCGATGTCGTGGTCCTTGAAGAAGAACCCGTCGCAGGTGGCGCACCAGGAGACACCGCGGCCGGAGAGGGCGTCCTCGTTGGGCAGGCCGAGCTTGCGGTGCTGCGAACCGGTGGTGACGATGACGGCCTTGGCGCGGTGCACGGTGCCGGCGGTGTCGGTGACGGTCTTGATCTCACCGCTGAGGTCCACGGCCACGACGTCGTCCGAGATCAGCTCGGCGCCGAAGCGCTCGGCCTGGGCACGCATGTTGTCCATGAGGTCGGGGCCCATGATGCCGTCCTGGAAGCCCGGGAAGTTCTCCACCTCGGTGGTGTTCATCAGGGCGCCACCGGCGGTGACGGCTCCTTCGAAGACCAGCGGCTTGAGCGAAGCGCGTGCGGTGTACAGGGCGGCGGTGTAACCGGCCGGCCCGGAGCCGATGATGATCACGTTTCGGACGTCGCTCACGGGTTTCTTCCTCGTCTCTGCGGACTGCGTACTGCCTACCGGGGGCCGGTGCGGACTCTCACCCCACCCAACGGATCCTACGGCGCATGCATTCCCCGCTTGGCCCACCACGGCCCTGAACGCCTCGGCTACCGCGCGTAGGTGTGCGTCAGAAGGACCTTTCCGGGGGCGTCCGAACCGCTCTGCTCGCATGCGGTGTCGACGAGGTAGGCGTCCACGCGGCCGGAGTCGGCAGGGTGCGGCAGGACGAGGAGATAGACGGGGGTGTCCTGGTAGCTGCCGCGTTCGGCGGCGAGCGGTGTGTCGAGCCGGCCGGTGGCCTGCTGGACACAGGCGGGGACGGAAGCCGCACCCCGCTTGTCCCCCGGGGCGGGGGCGGTGTTCTCCAGACCGAGGGTGTTGTTCTGCCCCTCAGGAACGTTCTTGGCGCCCTGGCCGCCCGCGATGAGCTGCCGGACGCTGTCCTGGAGTCCCTGAGCGGTGTACGTGCCCTCGCCCGAGGCAGCGGCGGACGGCCGCGCGGCGGAGTCGGACGCCTGGCCACTCGTGGCGGTCTCGTGGGTGGTCGTGCCCGAGAAGTCGCCGAACAGGAAGATGCCCAGGGCGCAGGCCGCGGCTCCGACCAGACCGGTGAGGACGGCGATCCGGCGACGCGCGCGGCGTCGCCCGGGTCCGGTTGGGCCGGTCGGGTGACCGGCGGGCGCGGTTCCACGTGAAACATCGCGGTCCGGTGTGCGGGGCCGGTCGACCGGTGCGTCCTGGACCCGCGGCTGGGTGGAGTCGAGAAGCGCCTCCGCGGCGAGGGCCGCGTCGATGCGTCCGGCGATGTCGGCGGGCATCCGGGCCGGGCCCGGGAGGGTGCCGAGGAGCGAGCGGATCTCCTCCAGGGAGGCGCGGACATCGGCGCACAGGACGCAGTCGTCGAGATGGCGTCGGATTTCGGCGGTACGGGACGGGGAGAGGAGACCTTCGGTCAGGTCGGAGATCTCCGAGACGTCCGGGTGCCGGATCGTGCCGGTCGTGCCGGACATGCCAGTGGGCGGGGTCATGATCGTCCACCTCCGCCCTTCACAGCGTCTGGGTCTGGATGCCTGGGTTCTGCCGCTGGTGGGACGGGTGGGCCCGGCGTCCGGTTCCTTCCCCGCTCGATGGCGGTGTTATCCCCGGCATTCGTGCGCAGATGAGTGAGGAGTGGCACGAGTTTCGCCCGGCCGCGCGCGCACCGGCTCTTGACGGTGCCGGTGGGCACGTCGAGGAGCCGGGCGGCCTCGGCGACGGGGTATCCCTGCATGTCGACGAGGACCAGCGCGGCCCGCTGATCGGCCGGGAGGGTGCTCAGAGCGGCCAGGAGCTGGCGATGGAGGTCCTGGCGCTCCGCAGGGGCCTCCGCCGACTCGTGGGGCTCCAGAAGGCGCTCCAGGCGGTCCGTGTCGTCGATCGGCGAGGTCCGGCGTGAGGCGGCCTTGCGGGCCCGGTCCAGGCAGGCATTGACAGTGATCCGGTGCAGCCAGGTGGTGACGGCGGAATCCCCGCGGAAGGTGTGGGCGGCCCGGTAGGCGGAGACCAGGGCGTCCTGTACGGCGTCCGCGGCCTCCTCCCGATCCCCGAGGGTCCGCAGCGCCACGGCCCACAGCCGGTCGCGGTGCCGCCGCACGAGTTCACCGAAGGCATCGGGATCACCGGCGACGTGCAGTGCGAGCAGGTCCCGGTCACTGTCTCCGCCAGTCGTTGCGTCGCGCATCACACCTCCCTTCCCGGAGGGAGCGTACGGGGCAGACGGGACGAATACGAGGGTCCGCTGTGCCGACGGCGCAGCGGACCCGGGACGTACCGATCAGGGAGTCGGCTGGTCGCCGATGCCGAGAACCTTGATCTCGTTGATGCCGCCGCGGAAGCCGTCCCCACCGCCTTCGGAGGGGAGTGCGGTGATGTGCACCAGCACGAAGCGGGTCTTGATCGGAGTCTCCACCGTGGCCTCCAGTTTCTTCCCCGCGTTGCCCAGTTTCACGAAGTCCTGGGGGAAGTCGGAGATGCCGCGCGGTGAGGAGGCCTCGGGGGCAGCGGCGCGGACCTCGACCTTGTGTCCCGCGCTGCGCATGTCCACGTCGATGCCCGTCACCTCCTGGACGCTGCCGAGGTCGACGACGATGCCACTGCCGTCGTCATAGCTGTCCAGGTTGCCGAACTTTCCTTCGTAGCCGTAGAAGATCTTGGTGACCCACGCGGTGTCGCGGTTGTTGTCGATGGCCTTGTCGGCGTCTTCGCTCTTGATCGGGTCCTTGCCGAAGACGGATGCGTTGACGATGCGCAGCTGCTTGCTCTCCGCAGGCTTCTTCTCGTCCCCGTTCGTCTTCGGGGACTCCGAGTTGTTGGTGCCGCCGCTGTCGCCCTTGACCCGGTCCAGGAGCGTGTCGGCGAGCTGCCAGCTGCCCAGGCCCAGAGCGGCGATGAGCAGGGCGGCCACACCCCACTTCAGGACGCGACCGGTGCGGCTCTGCAGCGGGTTCGGCGGTACGGCGATGGTGCGAGTGGCCTGCGCGCCGGGGTGAGTCGGCGGACGGCCGTAGCTGCCCTGCTGGTAGGTGGTGTGCTGGTACTCGGGCGGGGCGGTGAAGGCGGGCTCCGGCGGCCGGATGCGGGGCATCGCGGCCACGGCCTTGGCCAGCTCGTCAGGAGTGGTGCAGGCGGGCTCCTGGCGGGAGGCGGTGGCCCCGTCGTTGGCGAGTGCGCGCATGGCGAGTTCGCCCAGGCCGCGGTGGACACCGGCGCGTACCTGGTCGGGGGCGATCAGGCCGACGCCCTTGGGCAGGCCCGTGAGGCCGTACGCGTCGCTCTCGTACGGCCAGCGTTGGGTGAGGGCGGCGTACAGCAGGGCGCCGATGGCCTCGGTGTCGGCCCGCTGCGGGGTCTCGCTGGTGATGCCGCGCAGGGCGGCGTTCACGGCGAGGCCGCGGATGCGGTACTGGCCCGTGGACGTGCGCAGTATCGCGCTGGGAGTCAGCCGCAGATGGGCGAGACCCTCACGGTGCGCGGCGGCCATCGCCTGGGAGACCTGGCTGACGAGCTGGTAGGCCTCGTGGGCCTCCAGGGGGCCGACGGCGAGGAGGGCGGTGAGTTCGGTGGCATCGGGCAGCCACTCGTGGACGACGTAGACGAGGTCGTTCTCCTCCACGGCGTCCAGGACTTGGACGAACCGTGGGTCGCCGAGCAGGGCGGAGGACCGTGCGGCGGCCAGGACGGAGCGAGCGCGCGCGTGGTCGGCGGGCATCAGGTGCACACCCACGGCCCGGCGCAGTTTCTCGTCCATCGCGCGCCAACTGCTGAATCCGTCCACACGGGTGACGCACTCTTCCAGCCGATAGCGTCTGGCGAGCTTGTGTCCGCTGTGCAGTTCGGGTGCGGCCGCAGGGGCCGGGTTGGTGCGTTCGCCGTCCTTGTCGGGCATGGGTCCGTCCGCGGCTCGTCCGTTCTGGGTGTCCACCCCGTCGGACGTGGCCTGTGCCGCCTGAGCGGTCAGCGGCTCATTGCCGCTGTTGTCGGCCACGTCGACGGCAGCCGTGCTACGTTCCGCCACCGTCGTTCCCGCCTCCCCATTCGTTGCGCGCTGTCGGCCAGTCTGCGAAGCCATGCCAATTGTGCCCACAGTCCGACGCTAAGCACGACACACGAAAGGGGGCGACGGTTGTGCGCATCAGCGCCCCAAACGTCCGCGGACCATTCCGACCATCGCGTTGAGCTCTTCGACCCGCATCCGCTTGGCGGCGATGAGGAACACCGCGGCCAGAGCGATCCCGCCGGCGACGAGGGCCGCGGCGGAGCCCGTGACTCCGCTGCCCAGCCACTGGGTGACCCCGTAGGCGGCCGCGCCGGCCACGGCGGCGGCCGGGACGCAGGCACCGGTGAGACGGGCGTAGGTGCGCATCACGTGCGCCCCGTCGAGGTCGCCACCGAGCCGGGCACGCAGCCGGCGCCAGGCGACGCCGACACCGACGGCGTAACCGAGGCCGTAGGCCGCGGCCATGCCGACCACCGCCCACCGGGCGGGGAGCACGAAGAACGAGAGCGTGGAGACGGCCGCGTTGACGGCGGCGACGATCACGGTGTTGTAGAAGGGCGTGCGGGTGTCCTCGTAGGCGTAGAAGCCACGCAGGACCACGTACTGGATGGAGTACGGGATCAGGCCGAGGCCGAACGCCATCAGGATGTAGCCGATGTTCTGGGCGCCCGAGCCCGAGCCGGCGTAGAGCAGGGTGGCCATCGGGACGCCGAGGGCGAGGAACGCGAAGGCGCAGGGCACGATCGCGACCGCCGAGGTGCGCAGCCCGTAGGAGATGTCGTCGCGGACCGCGGCGGCGTCGCCGTCGTGCGCGGAGCGGGAGATGCGGGGCAGTACGGCCGTCATGACGGAGACGGTGATGATGGCCTGCGGCATCTGCCACAGCAGCAGCGCGTAGTTGTAGGCGGTGATGCCGGTACCGGGGTGGCCCTGCTTCTCGGCCACGGACCCGGCCCAGGTGGCGAGCTGGGTGACGACCACGAGGCCGACCTGGTTGGCGAGGACGAAGAAGAACGTCCACTTGGCCAGGCGGGCGGCCTTGCCGAGGCCGTGGCCGCGCCAGTCGAAGCGCAGGCGCGGCTTGAAGCCCGCGTCGCGCAGGTACGGCAGCATGGCGAGAGCCTGGACGGTGAGGCCGAGCAGGGTGCCCAGGCCCAGCAGGCGCACGCCCTCGGCGGTGACGGTGGTGGCGTTGACACCGGAGGTGGTGAAGCCGCCGAAGGCCCAGATGAACGCGCCGAAGGTGGCGATGACCACGATGTTGTTGAGGACCGGGGTCCACATCATCGCGCCGAAGCGACCACGGGCGTTGAGGATCTGACCCAGGACCACGTGGATGCCCATGAAGAACATGGTGGGCAGGCAGTAGCGGGCGAAGGCGACCGCGACGTCCATCTGCTGGGGGTCGGAGGCGATCTTCGGCGACATCATCGTGATGAACACCGGTGCGGCCAGGACGCAGATGGTGGTGATGCCCGCCAACAGCACCACGACGAGGGTGAGCAGTCGGTTGGCGTACGCCTGCCCGCCGTCGCTGTCGTTCTTCATGGCCCGGACCAGCTGCGGGATGAAGACGGCGTTCAGGGCGCCGCCACCGACCAGCACGTAGATCATCGTGGGCAGGGTGTTGGCGATCTGGTACGTGTCGTTGAAGGTGCCGACACCGATGGCACCGGCGATGACCAGGGTCCGCAGGAAGCCGGTGATGCGGGAGACGATCGTGCCCGCGGCCATCAGCGCGCTGGACTTCAGCAGGCTGGAGGCCCGCCCGGCGGGCTTGCTCGGCGCCGGTGCGGCGACGGGCGCCTCCTCGGCGGGGGTGCGGGGCGCCGCCTCCTGGTCCCGGTACAGGTGGGCGAAGGCGTCCGGTTCGAGCTGCTCGTCCGAGGCGTTGGTGACGAGGGAGTCCACGCCGACGAACTGGGTGGTGGTGGCGTGGTCGCCGTACGGCAGGTGGCGCGAGGGCCCGTCCGGCTCGGGCGGCGGGGTCTGGGCCCAGACGTGCGGGTCGGGAGAGTACGAGGGCGCGCTCGGCGCGGCGTAGAGCGGGCCGGGCTCCTGGTAGGTGCCCGGCGGCGGCGGCGGGTGCGAGGCCCGGTCGTAGAGCACCTCGGCGACGGGGTCCTGGGCCGACAGGTCCTGGGACCGGTACGGGTCGTGGTCGTAGGCATCCTGGACATACGGGTCACGCTCCGGCGCGGGCGCAGGCGCGGGAACCTGCCCGGGCACCGGGGTGCCCGGGGCAGTGCCCTGGGAGGGCGCAGGCCCACCAGTGCCCTGCGCGCGGTCACCGTCGTACGGCGCGTTCATCGAAACCCCACCTCATCGTCCCCAGGCCGACCGGCCACGGCGTCAATCAACGGTCCACTGTCTCACTCGTGCCGGACCCCTCGGTGCTTTGCGCTCCGGTGTCCGGGGACTCGTCACTCGGCTGCGTGGTCTCCTCGGCGGCCACGCGTGCTGCGACGCGCTTGCGACTGGCGTACATCTTGATGCCTGCCAGGACCAGGAGGAGCACACCGCCGGCGATGACGAGCATCACGGTGGGCGTGATCTCGGTCGCCTCGACGGTGAACTTGCGTTCCTTGCCGTAGGGGACGCCGTCCTTGGTGAACAGCTGCGCCGTGACCTCGACGGGGCCGCTCGCCGTGGCGTTGGCGGTGAACTTGACCGTCTGTGTGTGGTCGCCCTGCACGGTGACCTGCTGTTCGGCCTCGCCCTTGTCGCCGAACATCAAGCGGGTCGGGTTGGCGGACTTCACGCGCAGGACGAGGTCGTGGACGTCCTGGACCAGGCTGTTCTGCACGCTGACCGGGATGGTGGCGCTGTGCCCGGACAGGGTGGCGTCGGACTTGGGGATGACCTTGACCTTCTCGGTGAGACCGATCAGGTAGTCCTGAACCTCGTCCCGGTAGAGGCGGGCCTCGTCGGGGCGGCCGCGCCAGGACGTGGACATCTCCCGGTTGGTGGTGTTGCCGAAGGGGATCTCCACGCGGTCGGGCGCGGCGAGGATCACCTTGAAGCGGTCGAGGGTGTTCTGCGTGGTGCGGATCTTCTCGAAGGCCGACACCGGCAGCTCCTGCTTGCGCAGGGCCTCGGGGTACTGGCCGGCGCCCGGCACCTGGGTGGTGGCTCCGGGGTCGGGCTTGGCGGCGGCCGCGGCCTCGAGGTCCCCCGGCTGGGTCCAGCGGCCCGCCTGGAGGCCGCGTACGGCTGCGGCCATCGACTGGACCTGGCTGACGCTGGGCGTTCGCTGCGGGGCGACGACGAAGCTGCGCGGCTCGTCGGTCCCCTGCAGGTTCAGGGCGAGGCTGTGGGCGAGGAACCGCTGCACGGCGAGCGTGGAGGTCCCGGCGTTCAGCATGTCGCCCTCGAAGGCGGTGGACAGGTCGGCGTCGGCGACGACGGCGGTGGTGCCGGCGCCGATGGGCCGGGCGGCCGAGGGGGTGTAGCCGAGGGCTCCGCTCTCCACGAGGCTGTCACTGCGGGTGAGGACGTTGTGGGCGCCGGCCGAGGTGGCGACGTTCACGATCGAGGGATCGATGGCGCCGTCCACGGGCCACGAGAAGTCGGTGGACGCGGGGACGTGCAGGACCGTCTCGACGGCCTGCTTCGCCTTGTCGGTCGCGGGGCGCAGCTGGCCCAGGGTGCCCGAGACGTCCTTGCCGTGGTGGGCGAGGGAGGCGAGGTCCGGGTCGGCGAACGGCAGGGCGACGACCTTCTTGCCCTGGACGGCCGTCTCCAAGGAACTCAGCCACTGCTCGGCGATGGCCTTGCTCTTGCCCTGGACGGGCTTGCCGCCCGGGCTGCGGACCCGGTAGCCCTTGGTCATCGCGTCGACCGTGTAGAGCAGATCGGGGTCGATGACCCAGGTGATCGGCAGGTCCTTGCCGAGGGCGACCATCTGCTCCAGGCGCCCGCCCGGCCTGAGCTCATCGGCGAGGGAGTCGTCGAGGAAGACGGGGGTCTGGAGCTCGTCGGAGCCGGTCTCCGCCGTCACGCGGGTGGTGGAGATCAGCGGCCAGGCGTAGGTGAGCTGAGAGCGCTTGGCGGCGGCCTCCGGCTGCCAGGGCAGGAAGGTCCGCTTGATGCCCATCACCTGCTCGGACGGCCGGCTGTCGGTCACCCCGGACAGGGAGACGCCGAGCGGGTAGACGCCGTCCTTGTCCAGCTCCAGCTTGTTCACCGGGATGGTGAGCGTGAACTCCTGGCTGACCTTCGACGGCAGGGAGTCGATCTTCACCGCGTAGGCCGGGTCGATCTCGCCCGGGTCGGCGCCGGCCCGGAAGCCGGTGCGCTCCGCCGCCTCGTCGATGGACGAGCGATCCGCGAGCGCGGGCCCGACCCGCAGGCCCACATGCGCACCGGTGATCTTCTCGGGACCGGTGTTGAGCACGGTGCCCTTGATGGTCAGGGTGTCGCCCTTGACCGGTGCCGTGGGGGCCATGGAAGTCAGCTGGACGTCCACGGACGAGGCCTGAGCGGCCTCGGCCCGGGGGGCCGGCGAGTAGATCAGGGCAGCCAGCACGGGCGTCCCGGCGAGCAGGACGATCGCCCGCCGCAGCCACCTACGCGGGGCAGGAGCGGGGGACGCCCCCTGGTTTTCTGCCGCCTCGGCCACGCGCTAGCCCGTCCCTCGAAGTGTCAGTGGTCGTCTTTTGTGCGTCCACGCATGGTAACGAGGCCCGCTGTGTGCGAGTGCCGCGCCTTGCTCCACATGATCGGCTCAGGGGCCCGGTGGCCGTGTATCGGGGTGGCCGCAAAACGGGGCGGCCCCTGGGGGGCCGGGCACGTACCCTTTTCAGTTGTGCCGAACGCCAACGAAGACAACCCCAGTGCCCTGAGTCAGGTGCAGCGCCGCGCGGTCAGTGAACTGCTGCGGGTCGCTCCTGTCGCCGACGAGCTCGGCCGCCGTTTCCAGGAGGCGGGCTTCCGCCTCGCCCTGGTCGGTGGGTCCGTCCGCGACGCGCTGCTGGGGCGTCTCGGCAACGATCTCGACTTCACCACCGATGCCCGCCCCGAGGACGTTCTGAAGATCGTCCGGCCGTGGGCGGACTCGGTGTGGGACGTCGGTATCGCTTTCGGCACCGTCGGGGCACAGAAGAACGCCCGCTCCGGGGACGCCGTACGGAATTTCCAGATCGAGGTGACGACGTACCGCTCGGAGGCCTACGACCGTACGTCCCGCAAGCCCGAGGTCTCCTACGGCGACTCGATCGACGAGGACCTCGTCCGGCGTGACTTCACGGTCAACGCCATGGCCCTGGCCCTGCCCGAGCAGGAGTTCATCGACCCGCACGGCGGTCTGGAGGACCTGGCCGCCGGCGTGCTGCGCACGCCCGGCACCCCGGAGGAATCCTTCTCCGACGACCCGCTGCGGATGCTGCGGGCGGCACGGTTCGCCGCGCAGCTGGACTTCGAGGTCGCCCCTGAGGTCGTCGCGGCCATGAAGGCGATGTCCGAGCGGATCGAGATCGTTTCCGCGGAGCGGATCCAGGGTGAGCTGAACAAGCTGATCCTGTCCGCCCACCCGCGCAAGGGTCTGGGACTGCTGGTGGACACGGGACTGGCCGACCGGGTGCTCCCCGAGCTGCCCGCGCTGCGGCTGGAGAGTGATGAGCACCACCGGCACAAGGACGTCTACGACCACTCGCTGATCGTGCTGGAGCAGGCGATCGCGCTGGAGGAGGACGGCCCGGACCTGGTCCTGCGGCTCGCGGCCCTGCTGCACGACATTGGCAAGCCCCGCACCCGCCGGTTCGAGAGCGACGGCCGGGTCTCCTTCCACCACCACGAGGTGGTGGGCGCGAAGATGACCAAGAAGCGGCTCACCGCTCTGAAGTACTCCAACGACATGATCAAGGACGTGTCCCGGCTGGTGGAGCTGCACCTGCGCTTCCACGGCTACGGCGACGGGGAGTGGACCGACTCCGCGGTCCGGCGCTACGTCCGCGACGCAGGTCCGCTGCTGGAGCGTCTGCACAAGCTGACCCGGTCCGACTGCACCACGCGTAACAAGCGCAAGGCCAATGCCCTCTCCCGGACCTACGACGGGCTGGAGGAGCGCATCGCGCAGCTGCAGGAGCAGGAGGAGTTGGACGCGATCCGGCCCGATCTGGACGGCAACGAGATCATGCAGGTGCTCGACGTGAGCCCCGGTCCGGTGATCGGCAAAGCCTATGCCTTCCTGCTGGAGCTGCGGCTGGAGAACGGCCCGATGGGCCGTGACGCCGCTGTCGCCGCGCTGAAGGAGTGGTGGGCCGCGCAGGCCTGACGTACGAAGCGAAGGGGTCGATGTTTCACGTGAAACATCGACCCCTTCGCTTCGTCAGCGCTGATGTTTCACGTGAAACGTCGTTCGCCCCGGGCCAGGAGCACGGCGGTCGCGGCGTAGAGGGCGGAGACGATGAGGATCAGGGCCACGGACCGGCCGTCGGCGGGGAGCATCAGGGAGGCCACCGCCGCCGCGCCGACGAACGCGACGTTGAAGAGCACGTCGTAGACGGAGAAGACGCGGCCGCGGTAGTCGTCGTCCACCTGGGACTGCACTTCGGTATCGGTGGCGATCTTGGCGCCCTGGGTGGCGAGGCCGAGCACGAAGGCGGCGGCCAGCATCGGTTCCGGGGCGAAGAACAGACCGAGGGCCGGTACCAGGACCGCGGCGCTCGCAGAGCAGGCGGTGATCCAGCCGAGCGGGCCCAGCCGGCCCACCAGCCAGGGGGTCACCACGGCGGCGGCGAAGAATCCGGCGCCGGAGGCGCCGACGGCGATGCCCAGCAGGGCCAGCCCGTCGGCTTCGTTGTCCGACCAGGCGTAGCGGCAGAGCATCAGCAGCATCACGAACAGGGCCCCGTAGCAGAACCGCATCATGGTCATCGCGACGAGCGCCCGGGCGGCCTCGCGCCGGGAGGCGAGGTGGCGCAGGCCCTCGGCCATCCCCCGCACCGTGAGGGCGACCCCTTCGGTGACCGAGGGATGGATCCGGCCGGCGGGGTGGTCCGGCCCGAGGAGGTCGATGGCCAGCTGCATGGAGACGAGGGCCGCGGACAGGTAGAGCCCGGCGCCCAGGAGCACCACGAGGGCGTTGGAGTCGGAGGCCAGCAGCCGGACGAGGAAGGCCAGCCCGCCGCCCGCCACCGCCGCGAGGGTTCCGGCGGTGGGGGAGAGAGCGTTCGCGGTGACCAGCTGGTCGGGTCCGACGACATGGGGTAGCGAGGCGGCGAGCCCGGACAGCACGAAGCGGTTGACGGCGGTCACGGACAGGGCCGAGGCGTAGAACAGCCAGTCGGGTACCTGCGCGACGATCAGCATTCCGGTGACGCAGGCGAGGAAGGCCCGCAGGAGGTTGCCGTAGAGGAAGACCTGGCGGCGCCGCCAGCGGTCGAGCAGCACCCCGGCGAAGGGACCGATCGCCGAATACGGCAGCAGCAGTACCGCCATGGCGGAGGCGATGGCCGCCGGGGAGGTCTGCTTCTCCGGGGAGAAGATGACGTAGGTGGCGAGTGCGACCTGGTAGACGCCGTCCGCGGCTTGGGAGAGCAGCCGTACGGCGAGCAGGTTGCGGAAATCCCTCAGGCGCAGGAGTACGCGCAGATCACGTACGACAGGCATGAGGGCAAGGGTCACATACGCGGAGGGTCCCCGGGCAATGTGCCCGGGGACCCTCCGCGGAAGAACTGCCGAAGTCCAGGTGTCGTGACGACCCTTGGGTTCGGTTAGCGCTCGACCTCGCCCTTGATGAACTTCTCGACGTTGGCCAGGGCCTCGTCGTCGAAGTACTGCACCGGCGGGGACTTCATGAAGTAGCTGGACGCCGACAGGATCGGGCCGCCGATACCGCGGTCCTTGGCGATCTTCGCGGCGCGCAGGGCGTCGATGATGACACCGGCCGAGTTCGGGGAGTCCCACACCTCGAGCTTGTACTCGAGGTTCAGCGGGACGTCGCCGAAGGCGCGGCCCTCGAGGCGGACGTAGGCCCACTTGCGGTCGTCGAGCCACGCGACGTAGTCGGACGGGCCGATGTGGACGTTCTTCTCGCCGAGCTCACGGTCGGGGATCTGCGAGGTGACGGCCTGCGTCTTGGAGATCTTCTTCGACTCGAGGCGGTCGCGCTCGAGCATGTTCTTGAAGTCCATGTTGCCGCCGACGTTGAGCTGCATGGTGCGCTCGAGACGGACACCGCGGTCTTCGAACAGCTTCGCCATCACGCGGTGCGTGATGGTGGCGCCGACCTGCGACTTGATGTCGTCGCCGACGATCGGGACACCGGCCTCGGTGAACTTGTCGGCCCACTCCTTGGTGCCGGCGATGAAGACCGGGAGGGCGTTGACGAAGGCGACCTTGGCGTCGATGGCGCACTGGGCGTAGAACTTCGCCGCGGCCTCGGAACCGACGGGCAGGTAGCAGATCAGGACGTCGACCTGGCGGTCCTTGAGGACCTGGACCACGTCGACCGGAGCCTCGGCGGACTCCTCGATCGTCATGCGGTAGTACTTGCCCAGGCCGTCGTAGGTGTGGCCGCGCTGGACGGTCACACCGGCGTTCGGGACGTCGCAGATCTTGATGGTGTTGTTCTCGCTGGCGCCGATGGCGTCCGAAAGGTCGAGGCCGACCTTCTTCGCGTCGACGTCGAACGCGGCGACGAACTCGATGTCACTCACGTGGTAGTCGCCGAACTGGACGTGCATCAGACCGGGGACCTTGGCCGCCGGGTCGGCGTCCTTGTAGTACTCGACGCCCTGCACCAGCGAGGCGGCGCAGTTGCCTACGCCGACGATGGCTACGCGAACCGAACCCATTCCGGTTGCTCCCTGTTTGTTCTCGGACGAGGTCTGCGAGATGCAGGCCTCATTTTTCAGTTTCGTCGGACGGACCGGATCGTCTGCGATCCCGTCCCGCCCGCTCACTCTCGATGAGCTCGTTCAGCCAGCGCACTTCGCGCTCCACGGACTCCATGCCGTGCCGCTGCAGCTCGAGCGTGTAGTCGTCGAGGCGCTCCCGCGTCCGGGCGATCGAGGCGCGCATCTTCTCCAGCCGCTCTTCCAGCCGGCTGCGGCGGCCCTCCAGCACCCGCATGCGGACGTCTCGTTCGGTCTGGCCGAAGAAGGCGAAGCGAGCGGCGAAGGACTCGTCCTCCCAGGTGTCTGGACCCGTGTGGGAGAGCAACTCCTCGAAATGCTCCTTACCCGCGGCCGTCAACCGGTAGACGATCTTGGCGCGGCGCCCTGCGAGTGAAGCGGCGAGCGCGTCCTCCGGGGCGTTGCCCGGCTCCTCGATCAACCAGCCGTTGGCGACCAGCGTCTTGAGGCAGGGGTAGAGCGTCCCGTAGCTGAAGGCTCTGAACACCCCCAGCGAGGTATTGAGCCGCTTGCGCAGCTCATAGCCGTGCATGGGGGATTCGCGAAGCAGGCCGAGGACGGCGAACTCGAGGATGCCTGAGCGTCTGCTCATCCGCCTGCCTCTCCTCCGCCCCTGAGTCTTTATACCGAGCTGATGTATCGGCTCGATACATCCAGACGATAGAACGGGGCGCTCTGATCGACAAGTGGAGACGTAGTGACCGGTGTCACATCACCAATTCGCACCAGGCAGGTTGCCTGATTTGGGGTGAACTTCGGCACTGGGCGCGTTTTGAGCGTGCGTAGTCTGTGCGCCAGGACACCGGGGGGGACCGGAACTAATCTGCCGCTTCCAGGCCACTCGCCTGCCCGAGGAGTAGTCGTTCGATGAGCGAGCACCGTCGCAAACCGCCGCAGCCCGAGGGCGGTGGGCGCGCCTCAGCCCGCCGCGCCGCCCAGCCGCGCCCTGGAAGGGGCGCGGCCGAACGTGACGTCCCCACGGCGTCACACAGCGGCTCGTACGCACCGCAGCCCTCGGGCAGCCGTGCCGAGGCCCGCCGGTCCGCCCAGAGAGGCAGCGGCCGCGGGAGAGGAACCGGCACCGCCACGCGCGGCACCGGGCGTCCGGACAAGCGGCTCATCAACTACCCGCGGTCGGACAGGGACGGCTGGAAGCGCTTCGTGCCGTCCTGGAAGTTCGTCGCCGGCACGGCGCTGGGCTTCTTCGCCGTCATCACGGCCGGTGCCGGCATCGGCATCGCCATGGTGAGCACGCCGGACCCGAACAAGGCGGCGCAGGCGCAGAACAACGTCTTCTACTGGGCCGACGGCAGCCAGATGGTGGCGACGGGCGGTTCGATGAACCGGCAGATCGTGCCCATCTCCAGCATCCCCCGGTCGATGAGGGACGCCGTGATCGCGGCCGAGAACGAGTCCTTCGAGACCGACAAGGGCGTGGACCCGATGGGTGTCGCCCGCGCCGTGTACAACATGGCCACGGGCGGCTCCACCCAGGGCGGCTCGACCATCACCCAGCAGTACGTGAAGAACACCTACCTGGACTCGGACCAGACGCTCAAGCGGAAGGCCACCGAGCTCTTCATCGCGATAAGGCTGGGTGTCTCCGAGGAGAAGGACAAGGTCCTCGCG
The DNA here is from genome assembly GCF_041106355.1 of Streptomyces sp. BF23-19. Taxonomy (NCBI): domain Bacteria; kingdom Bacillati; phylum Actinomycetota; class Actinomycetes; order Kitasatosporales; family Streptomycetaceae; genus Streptomyces; species Streptomyces sp. BF23-19. The sequence continues at coordinate 99,120 of NZ_JBGBPT010000002.1, forward strand.
GGCTACCTGAACACCGCCTACTACGGCCGCGACGCCTACGGGATCCAGGCCGCTGCCCGCGCCTACTTCGGCAAGGACAGCCAGAACCTGAACCCTTCCGAGTGCGCCTTCCTCGCCGCCGTGCTGAAGGGCCCCAACCTCTACAACCCCGACGGTGGCATCGGCGCCGCCGCCACCCCCGCCCTCAACGAGAAGCGGGCCCGCGAGCGCTGGTCCTGGGTGCTGGACCGCGAGGTCGAGGTCGGCCGGATGGACAAGGCCGAGCGGGCCAAGTTCACGGACGCGGACTTCCCGCCGCGTGTGGAGTCGGAGCAGGCCCGCGGCATGACCGGCCAGATCGGCTACCTGGTCGACACGGCCAAGGCCTACGTGATGAAGACCAAGAGCATCACCCCGGAACAGATGGCCCTGGGCGGCTACCGGATCAAGACCACTTTCCAGAAGCCGAGGGTGGACGCCCTGGTCAAGGCGGTCGAGGACACCCGCAACGGGTTCATCGACGAGAAGGGCCGCCCCGAGACGGACACCTTCGTGCAGTTCGGCTCGGCCTCCGTGGACGTGAAGACCGGGGCCCTCGTCGCCCTGTACGGCGGCCCGGGCTGGGATCACAAGTACTTCAGCAACAACGCCAACACCAGCGGTGTCCCGGTCGGCTCGACCTGGAAGCCGTACGTGCTGGCGGCGGCCATGGAGTACGGCACCCAGAACTCCAAGGGCAAGGGCATCTCGGCCGACAGCAAGTACATGGCCAACGACCTCACCGTGATCAACAACCGTGAGGGGAGGCCCCTGCGCGACGCGTCGGGCGCGCCGTTCAAGCAGAAGAACGAGAGCCCCACCCCCTTCGGGTACGTGACCCTCAACGAGGCGATGGAGAAGTCCATCAACGTCCCGTTCGCCCAGCTCGTCTTCGACGTCGGCCACGACAAGGTCAAGGCCGTGGCCAAGTCCACGGGCATCCTGGAGGAGTCGATCAACCCGAACACCGACGCCTCCTTCGCCCTCGGTACCTCCACCCCGAGCGCCATCCGCATGGCCGACTCGTACGCGACCTTCGCCGCCTCCGGCACGCACCGCGAGCCGTTCTCCGTGACCGAGGTCTGGAAGAACGGCGAGAAGCTGTCCGGCTTCGAGGCCCCCAAGGACCAGCGGGCCATGGACAGCGCGGTCGCCGACAACATCACCAAGGTGCTGGAGAACGTCGTCGAGAACGGCACCGGCAAGAAGGTCAAGAAGCTGGGCCGGCCCGCCGCGGGCAAGACCGGAACCACGGACGAGAACAAGTCGGCGTGGTTCGTCGGCTACACCCCGGAGCTGTCGACCTCGGTGGTCCTCTTCCGTACCGACCCCAACTCGCCGGACAAGAAGCTGATCTCCATGAAGGGTGTGGGTGACATCCCCTCCCTCCACGGTGGTGACATCCCGGCCGAGATCTGGACCGAGTACATGGGCGAAGCGCTCAAGGGCCAACCGGTCAAGCAGTTCCCGGAGGCCGAGGACATCGGCGTGACCGCCGACTCCGCCGGCGCCCCCTCCCCCACGCCCTCGGCCGTGCTCTCGCCGTCCCCCTCCCCGTCGACCTCTCCGTCGACCTCTCCGTCGCCGTCCCCGTCCCCGTCGAAGGGCGGCCGGCCCTCCTGCCCGCCGTGGAAGCTGTACTGCGACCCGGACACCACGCGCGGGACCACCAACGGAGGTACGGACAGCGGCACCACGTCCGGCAATACGTCCGGCACCAGCTCCGGGGTGATCGGCGGACCCAGCGGATCGCCGACGCCGACCGGCAAACCGGGCCGCCCGGGCGGCATCACCGGCGGGTTCGACGACGCCGGCTCCTAGTGACCCGTAGCGCCGCTCTCTGAGCGCAGAAAGCCCGTCCACCCACCGTGCGACGGCCTTCTCCCATGTCCGGTCCCGTACGGCAGGATGACCCCCATGACCAAGGTGCACGAGGACAGCCCCGTACTGCCCACGCGGCAGGACGAGGTCGCCGCAGCCGGCAGCGAGCTCATCGGCGGCCCGCTCGGCCGCTACGCCCGCCTCGGCGGGCACTGGCTGGGGCCGGTCCGGGTCGTGGCGCTCATCGCCATCGGCATGTTCGCGCTCGGCATGGTCCAGAAGCTGCCCTGCTACGACTGGGCGTGGTTCCGGGGGGCGGGCTCGCAGTACACGCACGCCTGCTACTCCGACATCCCGCACCTGTACGCGGTGCGCGGCTTCGCCGACAACCTGACGCCCTACTTCGACCGGCTCCCCGGCGACATGGAGTACCTGGAGTACCCGGTGCTCACCGGGCTCTTCATGGAGATCGCCTCCTGGCTGACCCCCGGCAGCGGCTCCACGCAGCACCGCGAACAGATGTACTGGATGGTCAACGCGGGCATGCTGATGGCCTGCGCGGCCGTCATTGCCGTGTGCGTCGCCCGCACCCACCGCCGCCGTCCCTGGGACGCCCTGCTCTTCGCCCTGGCGCCCGCCCTCGCCCTGACGGCGACGATCAACTGGGACCTGCTGGCCATCGCCCTGACCGCCGCCGGGATGCTCATGTGGTCCCGCGGCCGGACGGTCCTCTTCGGCGTCCTCATCGGCCTGGCCACCGCGGCCAAGCTCTACCCGGTACTGCTGCTCGGCGCGCTGTTCGTGCTCTGCTGGCGGGCCGGGAAGTGGCGCGCCTTCGGCGCCGCGGTACTCGGCGCGGCCGGAGCCTGGCTCGTGGTCAACCTGCCGGTCATGCTGTTCGCCTGGGACGGCTGGAAGAAGTTCTACACCTTCAGCCAGGAACGGCCCATCGACTTCGGCTCGGTGTGGCTGCTGATCTCCCAGCGCTCGGGCAACTCGCTGGACGGCGCCAACACGTACGCGACCGGCCTGACGCTCCTGCTCTGCGGGGCCGTCGGACTGCTCACCCTGACCGCCCCGCGCCGGCCCCGCTTCGCCCAGCTGGCCTTCCTCGTCGTCGCCGCGTTCATCCTGTGCAACAAGGTCTACTCGCCGCAATACGTGCTGTGGCTGATCCCGCTCGCCGCACTGGCCCGGCCGCGCTGGCGGGACTTCCTGATCTGGCAGGCCGGCGAGGTCGTCTACTTCCTCGGGATCTGGTTCTACCTCGCCTACACCTCCAGCGCGGACAAGCACCAGGGCCTGCCCGTGGAGGGGTACCAGCTGGCGATCACCGCCCACCTGCTGACGACCCTGTACCTGTGCGCGGTCATCGTCCGGGACATCCTGATGCCCGAGCGGGACGTCGTACGGCGGGACGGCTCGGACGACCCCTCCGGCGGCGTCCTGGACGGCGCGGAGGACGTGTTCGTGCTGTCGGACGCGGCGAGGGCGCCGCAGAACGCGACGCCCTCGGAGGGACAGCGGGTCGCCTGGGGCGCGAGCCCCCAGGACTGACCGGTCGGACTCAGGCGTCGAGCACCCGGTCGAACTGGGTGGTGGTGTGCCGCAGGTGCGCCACCAGCTCGTCGCCGACCTTCGGCTCGCTCGCGTCCGAGGGCACGAACAGGATCGACACCTGCATGTGCGGCGGCTCCGCGAACCAGCGCTGCTTGCCTGCCCACACGAAGGGCGAAAGGTTCCGGTTGACCGTCGCCAGACCCGCCCGGGCGACGCCCTTGGCGCGCGGCATCACACCGTGGAGCGCCTTGGGAGCCTCCAGGCCCACCCCGTGCGAGGTGCCACCGGCGACCACGACCAGCCAGCCGTCGGAGGCGGCCTTCTGCTGGCGGTAGCCGAACCGGTCGCCCTTGGCCACGCGCGTGACGTCGAGGACCGCGCCGCGGTACTCGGTGGCCTCGTGGTCGCCCAGCCACAGCCGGGTGCCGATGCGGGCCCGGAAGCGGGTCTGCGGGAACTGCTGCTGCAGCCGCGCGAGCTCCGCGGCCCGCAGGTGGCTGACGAACATGGTGTGCAGCGGCAGCCGGGCCGCGCGCAGCCGGTCCATCCAGCCGATGACCTCCTCGACGGCGTCCGAGCCGTCGGGGCGGTCCAGGGGCAGGTGCAGCGCGAAGCCCTCCAGCCGGACGTCCTCGATCGCGGCGTGCAGCTGGCCGAGGTCCTGCTCGGAGATGCCGTGACGGCGCATCGAGCTCATGCACTCGATGACCACCCTGGCTCCGACCAGACCGCGCACCCCGTCCAGGGACGCGACCGAACGGATGACCCGGTCCGGCAGCGGCACCGGGTCCTCGCCCCGCCGGAACGGGGTGAGGACGAGCAGGTCGCCGCCGAACCAGTCCTTGATGCTGGAGGCCTCGTACGTCGTTCCCACGGCCAGGATGTCGGCGCCCATGCGGGTCGCCTCCTCGCAGAGCCGCTCGTGACCGAAGCCGTATCCGTTGCCCTTGCAGACCGGGATCAGCCCGGGGAACTGGTCCTGGATCTGCTTCTGGTGCGCACGCCAGCGCGCGGTGTCGACGTAGAGCGTGAGCGCCATGCCCGTCCGGAACCTCTCCTGAGAAGCTGCGTGGTGCAGCGGTGCTGTGTGTGCGTGTGGGGTGGGGCCGGTCAGCGGCGCGACATGTAGATGTCGAGGGCCTTGTGCAGCACCTTGTTGAGCGGGAAGTCCCACTCACCGACGTACTCCACGGCCTCGCCGCCCGTACCGACCTTGAACTGGATCAGACCGAACAAGTGGTCGTTCTCGTCCAGCGTGTCAGAGATGCCGCGCAGGTCGTAGACGCTTGCGCCGAGCGCGTACGAGTCGCGCAGCATGCGCCACTGCATCGCGTTCGAGGGGCGGACCTCGCGCTTGTGGTTGGCAGAGGCGCCGTACGAGTACCAGACGTGCTGGCCGACGGTGAGCATCGTGGCGGCGGCCAGCGGCTCTCCCTCGTGCGTGGCGATGTAGAGCCGCATCCGGTTGGGGTCCTCGGAGTTGAGGGCCGTCCACTGGCGCTGGAAGTAGCTGAGCGGACGCGGGCGGAACTTGTCGCGCTCGGCCGTGATCTCGTACAGGTGCTGCCAGGTCGGCAGGTCGTCGTAGCCGCCCTGGACGACCTCGACACCGGCCTTCTCGGCCTTCTTGATGTTGCGGCGCCACAGCTGGTTGAAGCCCTTGAGGACATCGTCCAGCGAGCGGTTGGCCAGCGGTACCTGGAAGACGTAGCGCGGCTGGACGTCACCGAAGCCGGCGCCACCGTCCTCGGCCTGCTGCCAGCCCATGCGGCGCAGCTTGTCCGACACCTCGAAGGCGCGGGGCTCGATGACCGAGGCCTCCACGTCGCGCAGGCGCTTCACGTTCGGGTCCTGGATACCGGCCTTGATGGCGGTCGAGTTCCAGCGGCGGATGACGACGGGCGGGCCCATCTTCACGGTGAAGGCGCCCTGGTGCTTGAGGTGGGCCAGCATCGGCTGGAGCCATTCCTCCAGGTTCGGGGCGTACCAGTTGATGACCGGGCCCTCGGGGAGGTACGCGAGGTACCGCTTCACCTTGGGCAGCTGCCGGTACAACACGAGGGCCGCTCCGACGAGTTCGTCGGACTCGTTGAACCATCCGAGGTTCTCGGAACGCCACTCGTTCTTCACGTCGGCCCACGCCGGGACCTGGCAGTGGCTAGCCGAGGGCAGGCTCTGGAGGTAACCCAGATGCTGCTCTCGGCTGATGGTCCTCAGGGACAGGCTCATGCGGGGCGTCTCCTCCGGCGGCTTCGCTGGCTATGGCGCGAAGCCTACTGCGACAGGGGCGCCACCCTTCTGGGGGACGGGCCGGGGGTCCGGGCCGGTGCGTGGCCGGCGCCCTGCCGAGGAGGTGTCCCGGCCGGCCCGCTCAGCCCCCGAAGAGGCCGCCGTGGAACATGCCCAGGTAGAAGCCGATGGCAGACGCGCCAAGGCCGATGATCAGCGCGAAGCGCTCGCGTGTCGTGACGGAGACGAACTGTCCGTACGCGCCGGTCAGGATTCCGATCAGCCCGGCCCACGAGCTGATCAGGTGAAGGTTGTGGAAGAAGGCCGTGACGAACGCCACGGCGCCGAGGGTCAGAGTGACCGCCATCAGGGTGTCCTGCAGCGGGTGGGGCTTGCCGTCGGTGGAGAGGAGCGAGATCTGAGGGGGCCGCATTGCCTGTGCCATCGGAAGGGCACCTCCTGGCTGAAGCTGGCGGTGCTGCGGGCTGCCTCCGGCAGGGGGCCGAGGGCATAGCACCGAGCACACCCGATGGATACAGATTGTGGCCCTCTCTCGGCGGATTTCAACCGGAAGGACGCGACCAGGTAGTCTGTACAGCTGCGCGGTGTCTGCTCTACGGACACCGTGCTCACGCATCACGACCCTCCTGCCACGGAACGACCGTGGCCGCTGAGTCCAAAGGAGGTGGGTTCCACATGCGTCACTACGAAGTGATGGTCATCCTCGACCCCGATCTCGAGGAGCGCGCTGTCTCCCCGTTGATCGAGAACTTCCTCTCCGTCGTCCGTGAGGGCAACGGAAAGGTCGAGAAGGTCGACACCTGGGGCCGTCGTCGTCTCGCTTACGAGATCAAGAAGAAGCCCGAGGGCATCTACTCGGTCATCGACCTTCAGGCCGAGCCTGCGGTCGTCAAGGAGCTTGACCGACAGATGAACCTGAACGAGTCGGTTCTCCGGACCAAGGTCCTTCGCCCCGAGACCCACTGAACTTCGGTTCAGCGGTAATCGGGATCGAGTAGCACAGCAGCCCAGCAGCAATCCCCGCCGAGAGGTTCATCCATGGCAGGCGAGACCGTCATCACGGTCGTCGGCAATCTCGTCGACGACCCCGAGCTGCGCTTCACCCCCTCGGGTGCGGCGGTCGCGAAGTTCCGTGTCGCGTCCACCCCCCGCACCTTCGACCGTCAGACCAATGAGTGGAAGGACGGCGAGAGCCTGTTCCTGACCTGCTCGGTGTGGCGGCAGGCGGCGGAGAACGTCGCCGAGTCCCTCACGCGAGGCATGCGCGTCATCGTGCAGGGCCGGCTGAGGCAGCGGTCGTACGAGGACCGTGAGGGTGTCAAGCGCACGGTCTACGAGCTGGACGTCGAGGAAGTCGGCCCCAGCCTGAAGAACGCCACGGCCAAGGTCGCCAAGACCACCGGTCGCGGTGGCCAGGGTGGATACGGCGGCGGCGGTCAGCAGCAGGGCGGCGGCGGTGGCAACTGGGGCGGAGCCCCCGGTGGCCAGCCGCAGCAGGGCGGCGGAGCTCCCTCCGACGACCCGTGGGCGTCCAGCGCGCCGGCCGGTGGTGGCCAGCAGCAGGGCGGCGGCGGGGGCGGTTGGGGCGGAAGCTCCGGCGGCTCCGGCGGTGGCTACTCGGACGAGCCGCCCTTCTAGGGCAGCTCGCATCCCCACTTCTTGATCACACAGGAGAGACACAATGGCGAAGCCGCCTGTGCGCAAGCCTAAGAAGAAGGTCTGCGCTTTCTGCAAGGACAAGACCGTGTACGTGGACTACAAGGACACGAACATGCTGCGGAAGTTCATTTCCGACCGCGGCAAGATCCGTGCCCGCCGCGTTACCGGCAACTGCACGCAGCACCAGCGTGACGTCGCCACGGCCGTCAAGAACAGCCGTGAGATGGCGCTGCTGCCCTACACGTCCACCGCACGATAAGGAAAGGGTGACCGACTAATGAAGATCATCCTGACCCACGAGGTTTCTGGCCTCGGTGCCGCCGGCGATGTCGTCGACGTCAAGGACGGTTACGCTCGCAACTACCTGGTCCCGCGTGGTTTCGCGATCCGCTGGACCAAGGGTGGCGAGAAGGACGTGGCGCAGATCCGCCGCGCCCGCAAGATCCACGAGATCGCGACCATCGAGCAGGCCAACGAGGTCAAGGCCAAGCTCGAGGGTGTGAAGGTCCGTCTGGCCACCCGCGCGGGTGACGCCGGTCGTCTCTTCGGTTCCGTGACCCCGGCCGACATCGCCACGGCGATCGAGTCCTCGGGTGGCCCGAAGGTCGACAAGCGCCGCGTCGAGCTCGGCTCCCCGATCAAGACCCTCGGTTCGTACCAGGTCTCCGTGCGTCTGCACGCCGACGTGGCCGCGAACGTGGGCATCGAGGTCGTCGCCGCCTAAGGGCTGCGCATGAAGGGCCGTACCCCTTTGGGGGTGCGGCCCTTCGTCGTTGTCGGGCGGGGTTTCACGTGAAACACCGCCCGCTCGGCCCCGGACGTTTCACGTGAAACACGACCGGGGCCGGACGGCACACCCCTCAGCGGGTGGCCCCCGCGATCAGCCATCGGCCAGAGCCGGCGCGCAGCCGGAGCGTGATCATCCGGACCACCATCATCAGCGTCATGGCCCACCAGAGCGCCGTCAGGCCGCCTCCGAGGATGGGTACGAGCAGTGCCGCCGGGGCGAAGGCAGCCAGGGTCAGGAGCATGGCCCGGGCCAGGTAGCGGCCGTCTCCGGCGCCCATCAGGACCCCGTCGAGCACGAAGACGATGCCGGACACGGGTTGGGAGAGGGCCACGACCAGCAGGGCCGGCAGCAGGGCCGCCTCGACGGCCGGATCACTGGTGAACAGCGGGATGAACACCGGGCGGGCCAGGACGACCAGCAGTCCGAGTACGACGCCCGAGGCGATCCCCCACTGCACCATGCGGCGGCAGACGGCCTTGGCACCGTCGGTGTCGCCCGCGCCCAGGTAGCGGCCGATGATCGCCTGTCCGGCGATCGCTATGGCGTCCAGGGCGAAGGCGAGCAGGCTCCACAGGGAGAGCAGGATCTGGTGGGCGGCGAGATCGGCGTCACCGAGCCGTGCGGCCACGGCGGTGGCGATCATCAGGATCGCGCGCAGCGACAGGGTGCGGACCAGCAGCGGGGCGCCCGCCTGGGCGCAGGCCCGGATGCCTGCGGGGTCGGGGCGCAGTGAGGCACCGTGGCGCCGGGCGCCGCGGACGACCACGACGAGGTAGGCGGCGGCCATGGCGCACTGGGCGATGACCGTGCCCCAGGCGGAGCCGGCGATGCCGAGGCCCGCACCGTAGACCAGGGCGACGTTCAGGCCCGCGTTGAGGGCGAAGCCGCCGATGGCGACGTAGAGCGGCGTACGGGTGTCCTGGAGGCCGCGGATGACCCCCGTGGCGGCCAGGACCATGAGCATGGCCGGGATACCGAGGGCGGAGATCCGTAGATAGGTGATCGCGTACGGGGCGACGGTGTCGGAGGCGCCGAAGAGCGAGACCAGCGAGGGGGTCGCGGGCAGCACCACGGCGACGACGGCCGCGCCCAGCAGGAGGGCGAGCCAGATGCCGTCGATCCCCTGCCGGATGGCCGCCTGGAGGTCTCCTGCGCCGACGCGGCGGGAGACGGCCGCGGTGGTGGCGTAGGCGAGGAAGACGAAGACGCTCACGGCGGTGGTGAGGACCGCTGCGGCGATGCCGAGGCCGGCCAACTGGGGGGTGCCGAGGTGTCCCACGATGGCGCTGTCGGCCATCACGAAGAGGGGCTCGGCGACGAGTGCGCCGAAGGCAGGGAGAGCGAGTGCGAAGATCTCTCGGTCATGCCGTCCCGGCCCTGCCTTGGGTGCTGCGAGAGCCTGTGTCATGCGCTCAATCTAATCTTCCACAGGTAATGGATGCAACCGCCTTTGGATCCTTACTGACGCGTTGACTTGGGCGTTCCTCGCACCTCGTTGGAGGCGATCTTGAGACGGTGGCCAAGAATTTTCTCCACCGTTGTGGCTGGAGGGGAAAGTGGCAGGTCAGGGCGGGTGTCGGGGTGGCGCGGGTGATTTTGTCCACAGCGTCGTCCCCCGGTCCGTACACAGCTTCCGGCGAGTTACCCACAGCATTGGCGCCGTCATCCACATGTCATCCACACAGCCTGTGGATAACAAGATTGGCTGACGCCGCTCTCGGGCCTACCGTGGTTCGTTGCCCGACTCGCCGACAGCGGATTCGGGTGCCCCAAATGTCAGAGCCGTGTCGTAGAAAGAGTGACACGGCGAGGTCCGCGTTGCGGACGGGAGGAGGCGGCCCGGTGAGCATGCCCGAGCCCATGGACGACCCCTGGGCCGACAGCGGTCCGGGTGACCGTCTGCCCGCCCGTCCGCGCCGTAACAGCGAAGGCCGTGGCCGCGGGGACGAACAGCACGACCGGGGCCGCGAGGGCGGCTCCTGGGACTCCGGCGGTGGCGGCGGCTTCGAGCGCGTTCCGCCCCAGGACCTCGACGCCGAGCAGTCGGTGCTCGGCGGCATGCTGCTCTCCAAGGACGCCATCGCGGATGTCGTCGAGGTCATCAAGGGCCACGACTTCTACCGGCCCTCGCACGAGACGATCTACCAGGCCATCCTCGACCTGTACGCCAAGGGCGAGCCGGCCGACCCGATCACCGTCGGCGCCGAGCTGACCCGTCGCGGCGAGATCAGCAAGGTGGGCGGGGCCTCGTACCTGCACACCCTGGTCCAGTCCGTGCCGACCGCGGCGAACGCCGAGTACTACGCGGAGATCGTCCACGAGCGGGCCGTCCTGCGACGCCTGGTCGCCGCCGGTACGAAGATCACGCAGATGGGCTACGCGGCCGACGGCGACGTGGACGAGATCGTCAACAGCGCCCAGGCCGAGATCTACGCCGTCACCGAGCAGCGGACCTCCGAGGACTACCTGCCGCTCGGCGACATCATGGAGGGCGCCCTCGACGAGATCGAGGCGATCGGCTCCCGCAGCGGCCAGATGTCGGGCGTTCCCACCGGCTTCACGGATCTGGACTCGCTGACCAACGGTCTGCACCCGGGCCAGATGATCGTCATCGCCGCCCGTCCCGCCATGGGTAAGTCCACGCTCGCGCTGGACTTCGCCCGGGCCTGCTCCATCAAGAGCAACCTGCCGAGCGTGATCTTCTCCCTCGAAATGGGGCGCAACGAGATCGCCATGCGCCTGCTCTCGGCGGAGGCCCGGGTGGCGCTCCACCACATGCGCTCGGGCACGATGACGGACGACGACTGGACCCGGCTCGCCCGCCGCATGCCGGACGTCTCCGCAGCCCCGCTCTACATCGACGACTCCCCCAACCTGTCGATGATGGAGATCCGGGCCAAGTGCCGTCGGCTCAAGCAGCGCAACGACCTCTCGCTCGTGGTCATCGACTACCTCCAGCTGATGCAGTCGGGCGGCTCGCGCCGCCCCGAGAGCCGTCAGCAGGAGGTCTCGGACATGTCCCGAAACCTCAAGCTGCTGGCGAAGGAGCTGGAGGTCCCCGTGATCGCGCTCTCCCAGCTGAACCGTGGTCCGGAACAGCGCACCGACAAGAAGCCGATGGTCTCCGACCTGCGTGAATCGGGTTCGATCGAGCAGGACGCGGACATGGTGATCCTGCTGCACCGCGAGGACGCGTACGAGAAGGAGTCCCCCCGTGCGGGTGAGGCGGACCTGATCGTGGCCAAGCACCGTAACGGCCCCACGGCCACGATCACGGTGGCCTTCCAGGGCCACTACTCACGCTTCGTGGACATGGCCAACACGTAGCATCCGATCATGGATGAGCTTGCTGAGGACCTGGAACTTCTCCCTTCCACCCGGCGTGCGTTGAGGCACCGGATCGCCGTCGCGCAGAGCGAAGGGCGGGCGCCGTCCGTGGTGGCGGCCGTCCTGCGCGGCGGGGAGGTGCTCTGGGAGGGCTCCCGGACCTCGGTCGAGGGGCACGGCCCGGACGGCGACGTGCAGTACCGGATCGGGTCGATCACCAAGACGTTCACGGCGGTCCTCGTGATGCGACTGCGGGACGAGGGCCTGATCTCGCTCGCCGATCCGCTGGAGAAGCACCTGCCGGGAACCGCCGCCGGCCAGGTGACCATCGCCCAACTGCTCTCCCACACCAGCGGGTTGGCGGCGGAAACGCCCGGTGAGTGGTGGGAGCGCACCCCCGGCGAGCAGCGGCCCGAGCTCGGCGACGTGCTGGGGGAGGAGCCCTTCAAGCTGACACCGGGTACCAGGCACCACTACTCCAACCCCGGGTACACCCTGCTGGGTTCGCTGGTGGAGGCGGTGCGTGGACGGTCCTGGGAAGAGGCGCTGCGTACCGAGGTGCTGGAGCCGCTGGGGCTGGAGCGCACGAGCGGAGAGCCGCAGGCCCCGCACGCGGGCGGCTGGGCGGTGCACCCCTGGGCGGACGTGATGATGCCCGAACCCCTGGAGGACCTCGGGCTGATGGCCGCGGCCGGCCGGCTGTGGTCCACGACCCGGGACCTGGCACGGTTCGCCGCCTTCCTGCTGCGCGGTGACGAGCGCGTCCTGTGCGCCGAGTCCGTACGGGAGATGCGTACGGCGGCCTCGCCCCCGGAGCCCGGGCTCGCCGAGCACGGATACGGTCTGGGCTTGCAACTGGCGGCCGTCGGCGGGCGCAAGCTCGTGGGGCACAGCGGGTCGCTGCCCGGCTTCGTCGCGGGGCTGTGGCTGAGCGAGGCGGACGACCTGGCGGCGGTGGTGCTGGCGAACTGCACCTCGGGACTTCCGGCCTCGACGGTGGCAGCGGATCTCGTGGGGATCGTGGCGGACGCCGAACCGCGCTTCCCGCGGCCGTGGCGGCCGTTCCTGGAGTCGGACCACGTGCCGCTCGAACTGTGCGGTCCCTGGTACTGGGGGACTTCGCCCCAGGTGGTGCGCCTGACGGCGGACGGGCTGCTGGAACTGGGTCCGGTGGGCGTGAGCGGGCGCACGGCCCGCTTCCGGGCGGAGCCGGACGGCAGCTGGACCGGGCTTTCCGGCTACTACGCCGGTGAGACGCTGCGGGCGGTGCGCCGTGCCGACGGCTCGGTGAGCCATCTCGACCTGGCGTCCTTCGTGTTCACGCGGGAGCCGTACGATGCCGACGCCCCGGTGCCCGGCGGGGTGGACCCGCAGGGCTGGCGGGGCATCGGCTGACGGCCCGGTTCCGGTCCGGGTTCCTCACCGGACCCGGACCCGGACCCGTGAGCGGATCAGGCTACGAGTTCACGCTCCAGCGGAGTACGGAAGCGCGGGGTGATCCGGGCCTCTCCCACCCATGCGGCGAGCCGCCCGGCCTCGGCGGTGATCGCCTGCTCGGCGGCCCGGCCGGGGTTGCCCAGCAGCCGCCGGACGATCTCACCGTCGGGACGCTGCGCCCAGCCGCCGACGATCTCGCCGTTCCACCACACGGTGGGGCCGATGTTGCCGGCGTAGTCGAACAGGGCACTCCGGTGGGCGGGGTCGAGGTGGAAACCGCGGTCGGCCCAGCCCATACCGGTGGGGTCGAGTCCGGGCAGCAACGCTGCCCACGGCTCCGGCGCCGGTTCGGGCCCCGTGTCCCCCGGGCTGACCAGGGCGGTGGTGCCGTCCTCCAGGCGGACCTGGTCGGGTCCCACGGCGACGAGCGCCTTGCGGACCTCCGTGAGGGTCCAGCCGGTCCACCACTTGAGGTCGGCCTCGGTGGCGGGGCCGTAGGCGTGCAGCCATCGACGGGCGATCTCGACGCGGGCCTCGGCGGCGGGTACGGCGGGCCAGGGCTCGGTGTGGACCCAGCGGTACTGGCTGGAGGTCCATGAGCCGCGCGGTCGGTCACGGCGGATCCGGCCGTCGGCGGCGAGCAGTCGGATGACCCGGGTGGCGACCCCCTGCTCGGTCTCGTACTTCTTGCCACGGCTGATGGTGATCTTCTGGCGCAGAGCGGGGACGGCCGCGGACAACTGGCTGCCCGTGGAGGGGCCGTGGGTGTCGAGGGCGGCGAGCGCGGCGGCCTCCGCTCCGGCGAGCCACGCGGCGTCGAGTCCCTGTCCGTCCTCGTCGAGGCGCTTGAGGAGGGTGCGGCGCTCCTTCGCGGCGATCGCGCGGGCGGTGGAGGCGTCGACATGCGGGGCGAGCTCGGCGGAGACCGCGAAGAGCGTGTTGCGCATGCTGAGCAGGCGCACGAGGCTTACGTCCTCGTAGAGCGCCCGCTCGATCATGTCCGGGCCGCCTGCGGTGAGCCGGGCACGGGCCGAGAGGAAGACGGTCGCGGCGTCGGTGGCGTGCAGGGCGACGACGGAGTCCGCCGCCTCGGCGACGGTCGCGGCGCGGGCCGACGGAGCCAGGCGGTGGCGCCGGCCGAGCCGGTGACGTCGCTCGGCGGTGGTGACGAGAGGGAGGCTCATCCTCCCGATCGTAGGCCGGGCCGCCGATGCGGCGGCCCGGCCTACGGGAACGTCCGGTCAGAGCTGGAGCTTGAACCCGACGTGCGAGGCGGTGAAGCCGAGCCGTTCGTAGAAGCGGTGGGCATCGGTACGGGTCGCGTCCGAAGTCAGCTGTACCAGCGCGCAGTTCTCGGCGCGGGACTTCTCGACGGCCCATTCGATGAACCGGGTGCCCAGGCCGCCGCCACGTTCGTCGGCGTGTACGCGGACGCCCTCGATGAGGGAACGGGTGGCCCCCTTGCGGGAGAGCCCGGGGATGATCGTCAGCTGGAGGGTGCCCACGACACGGTCGGCGCGGACGGCGACGACCAGGTGCTGGTTCGGGTCGCCGGTGAGGCGCTTCAGTGCCGCGAGGTACGGGGTGAGGTCCTCCGGGGACTCGCGGGTTGCGCCGAGCGGGTCGTCGGCCAGCATGGCGACGATGGCGGGCACATCGGCCTCGGTGGCCGGCCGGATCGTCAGCTCGGGAGTGTCGGTCATGATGCGTTCTCCTCTCAGCCCGCGGCCACGGTGAGCGGCGCCCACCGGCGGGTCCAGTCGCCGGGTAGGCCGGGGATGTCCCGCGTCATGACGGCGTTGAAGGCCACGGAGGCCAGGCCCCGGTCCTTGAGCCAGGCGAGGAGTTCCTCGTGCCGTACGTCGACATCGGTGCGCAGCTCCCGGTCGGTGCCGATCGCCAGCGCGGTGACCAGGGACTGTGCGGTCGCGGTGTCATGGGCGATCAGCGGGCCGATGACCTGGGTGTCCATGTTGGGCCAGGCCGCTGCGTAACCGGTGAGTGTGCCGTCTCCGGAGCGGTCCTCGGCGACGATCAGCTGGTCGGCGAAGGCGGGCAGCCGGATGATCATGTGCGTGCGGTCGGTGCCGAAGACCTCGGCGTCCAGGCTCAGGATGCGAGGCAGGTCCTCGGCGGTCGCCGGCCGGATCCGGGAAGTCTCGTGCGTGGCGGGGGCGATCTCGTGCCGGAAGGCGCCCCTCAGCATCTCGGCGCGGCCGGTGGTCTCGAAGCCCAGCTCCTCGTACAAGGGGCGCCCGTAGGGGGTGGCGTGCAAGGTGAGGGGAATGCCCTTGAGCACGTCGTCGCAGACGTGGGTCATCAGACGGCGGCCCAGACCCTGGCGGGCGAAGCGGTCGGCCACGAGAACCATCCCGATGGCGGCGAGCTCCGGTCCGGCATGCGATTCGCCGTAGCGGGTGACGACGCATGCGGCCGCGAGTCCCCGGCCGTCCGGGGCGTCGACGCCGTAGCCGTTTCCTGCGGCGAGGAGCAGACGCCACTTGTGTTCCTCGCGGAGCCATCCGCGATCTTCGGACAGGTCGGCGCAGCGGCGGAGATCATCCACGGTCAGCGCCCGGATCGGTAGATCGGTGATGTGTGGTGGTGTCACCTGGCCCAGACTGGATCATGGACCGGAAGTCGTCCAGAGGGTTTGCGGGTGGATGTTTCACGTGAAACACCAGGCACCCCGGCACGGTGCGCCGGACGTTGTTTCACGTGAAACGCGGTGTTTCACGTGAAACGGACCGGCTAGCCTCGTGGGCTATGACCCTCCTGCACCTCTTCGATCTCGACGGGACGCTGATGTACGGCTCGTCCTCGCCGGTTGAGATCTCTCGGCAGCTCGGGCTGAGCGCCGAGATCGCCGAGCTGGAACGAGCCTTCGGCGCGCAGAAGATGAGGCCGCACCAGTTCTCGGTGGCCGCCCACGCGCTCTGGGCCGATCTGACGCCCGCGCATGTCCGGGCGGCGTTCGACGGGGCTCCCTGGCTCGCGGGGATCCGGGACGTGTGGCAGGAGATCCGGGAACGCGGGGACTACTGCGCGGTGATCTCCCTGTCTCCGTCGTTCTTCGTGGAGCTGCTGCTGGAGTGGGGTGCGGATGCCGCGCACGGCTCGGTCTTCCCGGCGGTGCCGTTCACCCGTCCCGTGGAGGAGTCGGGGATCCTCACGCCCGAGGGCAAGGTCACGGTGGCGGACCGGCTCTGCGCGCAGTTCGGTGTGAGCCGGGACGACTGCGTCGCCTACGGGGATTCGGTGACCGACGCCTTGCTCTTCGATGTGGTGCCGGTCTCGGTGGCGGTCAATGCGCGGCCTTTCCTGGCCGAGCGGGCGACTCATGTCTACGAGGGTCGGGATCTGCGGGATGCATACCAGCTCGTGGGGCTGACGCGCCCGGGAGTTGACGCATCTTAGGAGGAAAGTGGGTTCGAAACGCGGATTTTCCGCATTTCCCCGCAGGCCTTTGAGTCGGCCGGCACGCTGTGAAACCCGGAACCACGGATTCACAGGCCGTGGCGTGTGCAGACCGACCGAGATGCTCGAAGCGAGGCACCGCATGGACGCTCCGCCCACCAGATCGGCCAGACGCGAATCGGCCCGGATATCCGGCGAGGGCGGTGCGATCGAGCCCTCACCGGATGCCGTACTCATCCGCCGGACCCTCGCGGAGATCGCCCCCGTCGCCGACAAGGTGACCTCGTACTTCTACGCTCTGGTCTTCACCGGCCATCCCGAGGTGCGCGGTATGTTCCCCGCCGCCATGGACGTGCAGCGGGACCGCCTGCTGAAGGCGCTGCTGACCGCCGCCGAGCACATCGACAATCCCGCCGTCCTCGTTCCCTACCTGCGTCGACTGGGCGCCGGGCATCGCAAGTACGGCACGATGGCCGGTCATTACCCGGCGGTCGGCGAAGCCCTCGTCGGGGCACTGGCCCGCTACGCGTACAGCAGCTGGGGGCCCGAGGCGCAGGCCGCCTGGGTACGCGCGTACACCGCGATCTCCCAGATCATGATCGACGCGGCGGCGGAGGAAGAGGTGAAGGCCCCGGCGTGGTGGAACGCCGAGGTGGTCTCCCACGATCTGCGCACCCCGGACATCGCGGTGCTGACGGTCCGCCCCGACCAGCCCTACGCCTTCCTCGCCGGCCAGTACGCGAGTCTGGAGACCCCGTGGTGGCCGCGGGTATGGCGGCACTACTCCTTCGCCTCGGCGCCGCGCGCCGACGGACTGCTGTCCTTCCACGTCAAGGCCGTCCCCGCGGGCTGGGTCTCCAACGCGCTGGTGCG
Organism: Streptomyces sp. BF23-19; assembly: GCF_041106355.1. NCBI lineage: Bacteria > Bacillati > Actinomycetota > Actinomycetes > Kitasatosporales > Streptomycetaceae > Streptomyces > Streptomyces sp. BF23-19. Next base: position 116,272 of record NZ_JBGBPT010000002.1, read on the forward strand.
GCACGCCCGCCCGGGAGACGTCCTGCGCCTGGGACCGCCGGCCGGGTCGATGGTCGTGGACCACACCACGGACAACGGCATGCTGTGCCTGGGCGGGGGTACGGGGATCGCGCCGATCAAGGCACTCATCGAGGACGTGGCCGAACACGGCGAGCGGCGGCCGGTCGAGGTGTTCTTCGGGGCCCGCAGTAACAGCGACCTCTACGACAAGGACACGCTGCTGGGGCTCCAGCGCTCGCACCCGTGGCTGTCGGTGCGCCCGGTGGTCGGCGACGGGCTGGCCGGACAGCTGCCGCACGCGGTGGGCGAGCATGGGCCGTGGAGCTCGTACGACGCGTTCATCTCCGGGCCGCCCGCGATGATCCGCAACGGAGTGGACGAGCTCCTACGGATCGGCATCCCCTGCGAGCGGATCCGGCACGACGCGGTGGAGGAGCTCGCCGGCATCGCCGGCTGAGACCGGAGGCAGGCCCGGTCTCAGGCCGGACTCAGCCCAGGTCGGGAGCGTGCATGGCGCGGACACCCTCGATGTTGCCGTCGAGGTAGTGCCGCAGGGACAGCGGGACGAGGTGGACGGCGGCGATGCCCACCCGGCTGAAGGGCACGCGGACGATCTCGTACTCACCCTCGGGCTCGTCGACCTCGGGGCCGTGCCGGAGGCTCGGGTCCATCGATTCGAGGTGGCAGACGAAGAAGTGCTGCACCTTCACACCGGTCACCCCCCTGTCGGCGATGTGCTCGACGGTGTCGACGAAGCAGGGGACCACATCGGTGATCTTCGCGCCGAGTTCTTCGTGGACCTCCCGGTGGAGAGCGTCGACGACGGTGGAGTCCGAGGACTCCACTCCCCCGCCGGGGGTGAGCCAGTACGGGTCGACGCCGGGCCTGGTGCGTTTGATGAGGATCAGGTCGTCACCGTCGAGCAGGATCGCGCGGGCGGTGCGTTTGACCACGGGACGTTCGGTCATGGGAGAAGAGTGGCCCGCCACTCCGCTTCTGAAACGCGCCACGGCCGGAAAAGGGTCGACTCACCAGTGCGCCGCGGCATTCAGCAGCCGGTCGTGCGCCCGGGCGAGGTGGGCGAGGGCCAGGCTCCCGGTCCGCACGACCAGGAACCAGGTACGCAGCGGCGGCACCGCAGGCTCCGCCAGCGCCACGATCCGACCGCTGTCGAGGGCGTCCTGGCACAGGTAGCGGGGCAGGACGGCGAGCCCGGCGCCGGCCCGGACGCATTCCAGCACGGCGCGCAGGTCCGGCACGACCACGGTGGCGGCCAGGGACCTGGCATCGGGCAGGGTGTCGAAGACGGCGGTCCAGTAGCGGGTGACGAGCGGCAGACTCTCGTGGACCTCGACCAAGGGGATGCCGTCCAGGGCGGCGCAGCCCTCCTCGCGCAGCCGGTCCATGTCGACGAGGGCCGCCCAGTACGGCGCGGCGACCAGGACGTGCTCCTCGTCGCACAGCGCGGTGGCGGTGAAGAGCCCGCCCCGGGGATGGGCGGTGGTGACGACGAGGTCGTGATGGCCGGCGGCGAGCCCGTGCAGGCTCGCCTCGGCATCGGTCTGCGGGGTGGCGCGCAGGGTGTGCCCCTGGCCGACCAGGAGGGCGAGGGCCGGGAGCACGCGCAGGCACAAGAACTCGGGAGACCCGGCGACGTGGAGGGTACGTAACGCGCCGGCGGCCTCGCGCTCGGTCTCGGCGATCCGCAACAGGGCGTCCAGGTGCGGGGCCGCCTTGTGGGCCAGCTCGTCGCCGACGGCGGTGGGGGTGACGCCACGGGCCCGTCGGTGGAAGAGCGGGCGCCCCAACTGCCGCTCCAGGGTACGGATCTGTGAGGTCACGGCGGGCTGGGACAGCCCGAGGAGGGCGGCTGCGCGGGTGAACGAGCCGGCCCGGTGGACGGCGACGAAGGTGCGCAACAGGGTCAGGTCCATCGCTGCACCTCTCGGTGGGGGCCTTCAACTATAAATATGCAGATAGGTCCCTGTCGTTACCGTGATTGGACTCTGACGCAGAGTCAATTAGCCTTGTCGCGTGGTTCTTCGCTCGGGGAACCCGGGGCGGTCCGAGCCACCAGGGGGGAGGCTCGGACCGTTCTCCACGACGACGGCCATGACCGGTTCAGTCCCGGGCGCCCGCGTGGTCGAGGGCGCGCAGCACGTCCGCGACCAGGTCCTCGGTGTCCTCCGCGCCGGCGGAGAAGCGGATGAAGCCCTCCGGCACGGCGTCGCCGCCCCAGCGTCCGCGTCGCTCGGCGGTGGACCGTACCCCGCCGAAACTCGTGGCGTCCTCGACCAGGTGCAGGGCCGCCATGAACTGCTCCGCGTGCGCGCGGTCGGGCAGGGTGAAGGAGACCACCGACCCGAAGCCCCGCATCTGCCGGGCGGCCGTCTTGTGCGAGCGGTCCGTGGGAAGCCCCGGGTAGCGCAGTCCACTCACGTCCGTCCGGTGCGTCAGCGCCTCGGCCACGGCCAGTGCGTTGGCCCACTGGCGCTGCGCGCGCAGCTGGATCGTGGCGAGCGAACGGTGGGCGAGCCAGGCCTCCATGGGGCCCGGGATCGCACCGACGATCTTGCGCCACCGCCGGACGCGGGCGGCGAGCTCCGGATCGCGGCACACGACGTACCCGAGCAGGACGTCGCCGTGGCCGGTGAGGCCCTTGGTGCCGCTGGCCACCGAGAAGTCCGCCCCCAGCTCCAGGGGCCGTTGTCCGAGCGGGGTGGCCAGGGTGTTGTCGACAGCGACCAGGGTCCGGCCGGCATGTGCCGCGTCCACGAGGCGGCGTACGTCGCAGACGTCGAGCCCGGGGTTGGACGGGGTCTCGATCCACAGCAGTCGGGCCCCGTCGAGGGCCGCGAGCTGGGCGTCGTCACCGGTCGGAGCGGTGCGCACGTGGATCCCGTACGCCTCCAGTTGCTCACGCAGCAGGGGCAGCGCCTGGTAGCCGTCGTCGGGCAGGACCACGGTGTCGCCGGAGTGCGTCTGGGAGAGGAGGACGGCGGAGACCGCCGCCATGCCGGAGGCGAAGACGATGGTGTGCACGTCCTCGCCGGGGGCCTCCAGTTCCCCGATCGCGCGTTCCAGCAGCGTCCAGGTGGGGTTGGTGTCGCGGCCGTACGCGTAGGGGCCCTCGACGTCGCCGGGGAGGTGGAAGTGGGCGGCGAAGACCGGTCCGGGCAGGGGCGGCTCGTTCTTGACGGCTTCGGGCAGTCCGGCCCGGACGGCGCGGGTGCCGTCGCCGAGCCCGGCCGCTCCGGTCCCCTGGGGGGCGTATTCGTTCATGGGGTGGGCTCCTTCACGGCGGCGCGTACGGCATCCAGCAGGCCGGGGCTCGCGGCCTCGACCAGTTCCAGGCACTCCTCGAACCCGTCGAGCGGCCCGTAGTAGGGATCCGGTACGTCGGTCTCGGCGGTCGAGGCCGCCGGATCGTAGGAACGCAGCAGCCGCACCTTCGCGGCGTCCTGCGCGGTGGGCGCGAGTGCCCGGAGGTCCCGCAGATGCCCGGCGTCGAGCGCGATGACGAGGTCCAGCCGCGCGAACCAGGAGGACCGGAATCGGCGGGCCCGGTGGTCCTGCTCGTAGCCGGCCGCCTCCAGGACGGAGATCGTGCGCGGATCGGCGCCGTCCCCCTCGTGCCAGCCGCCGGTGCCGGCGCTGTCCACCTCGACCAGGGCGGCGAGCCCGTCCGCCGCCACATGGGCACGGAAGACCGACTCGGCCATGGGGGAGCGGCATATGTTGCCCGTGCAGACGAAGCAGACGCGATACATGGCAGGCCCGTTCAGTTCTTGTCGGGCAGGACCATGTTCATGGCCCAGGAGACGACGGAAATGATCAGGCCGCCGAGGAGGGCGGTCCAGAAGCCGTCGACGTGGAAGCTGAGATCGAGCTTCGAGGCCAGCCACGAGGTCAGCAGCAGCATCAGGGCGTTCACGACGAGGGTGAACAGGCCGAGGGTGAGGATGAAAAGCGGCAGCGAGAGCAGCTTCACCAACGGCTTGACGAGCAAGTTGACGAGGCCGAAGACCAGCGCGACCAGGATCAGGGTGAGCGCCCGTCGGCCCGTGCTGCTGCCGTCGTCGAGGGTGATGCCGGAAAGCAGCCAGATGGCGACGGCCAGGGCCGCCGCGTTGGCGAGCGTCTTGACTACGAAATTCGTCATGTGTCTGATCGTGGCAGAGAAGATCCCGGTGGGACATCCGCAGATCAGCGGATGCGAGGGAACGATCGAGTACAAGGGGCACAACGACGATGAAAGCCTTCCGGCTTGACGAGCTCGAAGCGGAGCGGGCCGCGAACGACGGCGCCTATCTGCAGTTCCTGCGCGAGCGGAACATGTCGGTCGGGCTCTACGCGCTCGACGCCGGACAGATCGATCCGCAGCTTCCGCACCGGCAGGACGAGGTGTACTTCGTCGTCAGCGGCCGGGCCTCGATCACCGTCGGGGAGGAGACGACGACCGTGGCGCGCGGCAGCGTCGTCTACGTCCCGGCGGGTGTCGCGCACAAGTTCCACCACATCACCGAGGACCTGAAGGTGATGGTGGTCTTCTCCCCTCCGGAGGGCTGAGCGGCCCGGCCGGATGAGGGTCGCGGCCCTGATCCCCCTAAGGGGCGGATCAGGGGACTCCGAGGGCTCGCGGGCCCCGATACGGGGCCCTGGACTCCTAGCATCGAGAGCAGGAAGCAACGGACGAAGTCACGGACGAAGAAGAGGTCGAGGACATGGACGGCATCCGAGAGATATTCGCAGGCATGCCCTGGTGGGTTAAGTGGGTCGCGGTTCCGCTGCTGGCCGTCTTCGTCTTCGGCGGTGTGATCACCAGCATCCTGGGCGCGCTGATCGGGATCGTCTTCAAGCTGCTCCTCTTCGTCGGCCTCGTCGGCGGTCTGATCTTCGTCGTGAAGAAGTTCAGCGGCGGCGGCTCGAAGTCCTCCTCCGGCGAGTGGTGACCAGGAGCGGTCCGGGCGGATCCGGGATTGAGCCAGGTGAGGGAACATGACCCCCTGAACGGCTCACATCCCCGGAATCGGTGGATAGAGTGGCAATCTATGCCGTTCCCTGGGCACCGAAAGCCGGTACAACCGCTCCGACCTGCCGCCCTGACCTGCGGCGACGCAAACGAGCCGCCGAGTACGACCCCCCAGGAGCCACGGCACGCGCGGGGGCGGCCCCCGCAGGGTGGGCCTCCCCAAAGGCCCGCCGCCACGCCTGGGGGTGAGCTTTGTCTCCGGTTCACAATGCCGGTGTGCCGACTCTGATCGCTTCGGTGCAGCGCGCGCTGAGGCTGCTCGAAGCGGCGGGGTCCCATAGCGAGGGAGCCCCGGCAAAACAGCTGGCGCGTGAGGCCGGGCTTCCGCTTCCCACCGCGTACCACCTGCTGCGCACACTGACGCACGAGGGCTATCTGCGCCGAGTGCGCGGAGTGTTCGTACTGGGCGAGGCCGCGGCGCGGCTCGCCGGTGGGGGACTCCAGCAGAAACGTCGCAGCATGATCCTCGACTCGCTCGCTCACTTCCGCGACGCGGTCGGGGCCCCCGTCTACTTCGCGGTCTACCGCGAGGGTGAGATCGAGGTCGTGGGTGTCTCGGACACTCCGACCAGCCCGGCCTGCGAGGAGTGGGCCGACTTCCGTGAGACCGGCCATGCGCACGCCATCGGGCAGTGCCTGCTCGGGCAACTCGACGAGAAGACGCGCAAGGACTACTACGACCGTCATCCGGTCGAGGCCATCACCCCCTATACCGTCCGCGATCTACGGTCCCTGGAAAACCGGATCGGGGCGCTCGGGCGAATGCAGCCGGTGATCGAACGTCAGGAATATGCCCTCGGCACGATCTGTGCCGCCATCCCCATTACGGCCGGCGATACGGTCGCGACGATGGCCATTTCTCTCCCTCTGCACCAAGAAGAACGATTGCTCTATGTAGTCAATCGGCTACAGAGTGAAGTAGGCGCGCTGTTGAGCACCCTCTCGTTCTCTATCAGTATCTGAAAACTCACTCCTTGTGATCTGCTACCGCTTCCACCACTCTTGTCAAGTGGGTCCTGGGGGATCATTCCTGGCCACTTCAACTACAGCGGGGTAGTCAATGCGCGAGTCGGTACAGGCAGAGGTCATGATGAGCTTCCTCGTTTCCGAGGAGCTCTCGTTCCGGATTCCGGTGGAACTCCGGTACGACGCACGCGACCCCTACGCAGTCCGCCTGACCTTCCACCTTCCCGGAGATGCGCCCGTGACCTGGGCGTTCGGCCGGGAACTCCTTCTCGACGGCATCAACAAGCCATGCGGTGACGGCGATGTGCACATCGCCCCCACCCACCCGGAGGATCTGTCCGACGTCCACATCCGCCTCCAGGTCGGCGGCGACCGGGCCCTGTTCCGCGCCAGCGCTGCGCCGCTCGTCGCGTTCCTCGACCGGACCGACCGGATCGTTCCCCTCGGACAGGAGCGCAACCTCGGGGACTTCGAGGAGAACCTCGACGAGGCCCTCGGCAAGATCCTCGCCGAATCGCAGCAGAACGAGCAGAACGCCGGCTGACCGGCTGACCGGCTGACCAGCTGACCGGCTGATCGGTTGACCAGCTGACCAGCTGACCGGCCGATCGGTTGATCCGCTGATCAGCGCTTGCGCCGCCGCCCCCGGCCGCGGACCGGCCCTGCGGCCGGGGCGCCGGCCGGGGATCCCGGTCGGTCGGCGGAAACCACCAGCGCGGCCAGCGCCGTTGTCACGGGCACCGAGGCCACCAGGCCGATCGACCCCACGAGGGTCCGTACGATCTCCTCCGCCACCAGCTCGCTGTTGGCCACCGAACCCATGCTGCTGTTCGCGATCGAGAACAGCAGGAGCAGTGGCAGCGCGGCACCCGCGTAGGCCAGTACCAGCGTGTTGACCACCGACGCGATGTGGTCGCGACCGATCCTGATCGCCGCCCGGTAGAGGGCGCGCGGCCCCATCGAGGGGTCCGCGTGGTGCAGTTCCCACACCGCCGACGTCTGGGTGACCGTCACGTCGTCGAGCACGCCCAGCGAGCCGATGATCACGCCTGCGAGCAGCAAACCACTCATGTCGATGTCCGGGTACAGCCCGTGGATCAGCCCGGTGTTGTCGTCGGTGTTGCCGCTGAGGAACGCCCAGTCGATGAACCCCGAACCGAGCAGCCCGATCAGCAACAGCGAGACGAGCGTGCCGAGAACGGCCACCGACGTACGGGCGGTCAGCCCGTGGCACATGTAGAGCGCGATCAGCATGATGGCGCTCGCCCCGACCACCGCGACGACCAGCGGGTTCGAACCCTGCAGGATGGCCGGGAGGATGAAGAGGGTCAGCACGCCGAAGCTGACCACCAGCGCGACCAGCGCGAACAGCCCGCGCATCCGCCCGACGAGGACGACGGCGGCCGCGAAGATGCCGGCCAGCAGCGCCATCGGGAGCTTGCGGTTCACGTCGATCACCGAGTACTGGAGGTCGCGCGGCGCGTCCGGCGCGTAGGCCACCACCACCTCCTGACCGTCCTCCAACTGCCGTGGTGCGCCCGGCTGGACGACCTCCACGAAGGTGCGGCCCTTGTCCGGGCCGCTGCTGACCTCGACGGTGGCCTTCTTGCACTCACCGGTCTGCTCGGCCTGCGCCTGGCGGCCCTCCGGGGTGGAAGGAGCGGCGGTCGTCGGTACCTGGGCGGCGTTCACGGTTTTGCAGTCGACCTGTTCGAGCGAGGTGACCACGCCCTGCTGGGTCTGCCGGTCGAACCCCACCCCCGTGCGCTCGTGGCCGGGGGCGCCGCCCGGCCAGAGCACCACCATGCCGACGAAGACGGCCGCGGCGAAGGGGATCAGCACGGCGGCGATGACCTTGCGCAGGTGCTTCGAGACGGGGGCCGCCGGGCCGTGGCCATGGCTGTGTCCGTGTCCGTGATCGTGGGACCGATCCGAGGGGCGCCCGCCGGAGTCCCCGCCGGAATGCGGGTCGGAATGCGGGTCCGAATGGCCGTCGGAGCGCCGGTCGGAGTGCCCGTCGGACGGTCTGGCGGACGGTTCGGGGCTCGCATGCGGGTGGCCGATGTGGCCAACGGTCTCTGTGGGCTCGGTGGGGGGCTGCGGCGAGGGCGTCACCAGCAGATCATCGCAAGAGATGAGGGGGCCCACTGTTCAGCACGCCATGGATGACGCTAGCGTGGGGGCACCTTTGCACAACGCGGGAGCTCGGAGCACCGGGCTGAGAGGACGCTGATCACCGTAAGGGCATCACAGATGCCTACGGGAAGAGGCTGCGTCGACCGCCGAACCTGTTACCGGGTAATGCCGGCGTAGGGAGATCAGGTCTCATGACCATTCAGGACGCACGCACGCCTGCCGTCAGCCAGGACGCCGACGGCCAGACCGAGCGCCAGCCGGGCTGGCACAAGGGATACCTGGCGGGCTCCCGCCCCGACCTCCGGGTGCCGGTCCGCCAGGTCCACCTCACCAACGGCAAGGACGTGACGCTCTACGACACGTCCGGTCCGTACACCGACCCGCAGATCGAGACCGACGTCCGCCGCGGTCTCGCGCCGCTGCGCGAGAACTGGATCATCAGCCGCGGGGACACCGAGGAGTACGCGGGCCGCCCCGTGCGCCCCGAGGACGACGGCATCAAGCACACCTCGCCGCGCGGGGGCCTCAAGAACCTCGACGCGGTCTTCCCGGGCCGTCCCCGCCAGCCCCGCCGTGGCCGCGACGGCGCCGCCGTCACGCAGCTCGCGTACGCCCGCCGGGGCGAGATCACCCCGGAGATGGAGTACGTCGCGATCCGCGAGAACGTCTCCCCCGAGGTCGTTCGCGAGGAGATCGCCGCAGGTCGCGCGGTACTTCCGGCGAACGTGAACCACCCCGAGATCGAGCCGATGATCATCGGCAAGCGGTTCCTGGTGAAGGTCAACGCCAACATCGGCAACTCCGCGGTCACCTCCTCCATCGAGGAGGAGGTCGACAAGATGACCTGGGCGACCAAGTGGGGCGCCGACACGGTCATGGACCTCTCGACCGGCCGCAACATCCACACCACCCGCGAGTGGGTGCTGCGCAACTCCCCCGTCCCGATCGGCACCGTGCCGCTCTACCAGGCGCTGGAAAAGGTCGACGGCCGTGCCGAGGACCTGACCTGGGAGATCTACAAGGACACGGTCATCGAGCAGGCCGAGCAGGGCGTCGACTACATGACGGTCCACGCCGGCGTGCTGCTGCCCTACGTGCCGCTGACCGCCCGCCGCAAGACCGGCATCGTCTCGCGCGGTGGCTCGATCATGGCCGCGTGGTGCCTCGCGCACCACAAGGAGAACTTCCTCTACACGAACTTCGAGGAGCTCTGCGAGATCCTCGCGACGTACGACGTCACGTACTCCCTCGGCGACGGTCTGCGCCCCGGCTCGATCGCGGACGCCAACGACGCGGCCCAGTTCGCCGAGCTGAAGACGCTGGGCGAGCTGAACACGATCGCCAAGCGCCACAACGTCCAGACGATGATCGAGGGCCCGGGCCACGTCCCGATGCACAAGATCAAGGAGAACATCGACCTCCAGCAGGAGATCTGCGAGGAGGCGCCGTTCTACACGCTCGGCCCGCTGACCACGGACGTCGCGCCCGCCTACGACCACATCACCTCGGGCATCGGCGCCGCGATGATCGCCTGGTGGGGTACCGCGATGCTCTGCTACGTGACGCCCAAGGAGCACCTGGGCCTGCCCAACCGTGACGACGTCAAGACCGGCGTCATCACGTACAAGATCGCGGCGCACGCCGCGGACCTGGCCAAGGGGCACCCGGGCGCCCAGGAGTGGGACGACGCCCTGTCGGACGCGCGGTTCGAGTTCCGCTGGGAGGACCAGTTCAACCTGGCCCTGGACCCGGACACGGCCCGTGAGTTCCACGACGAGACCCTCCCGGCGGAGCCGGCCAAGACCGCGCACTTCTGCTCGATGTGCGGTCCGAAGTTCTGCTCGATGAAGATCTCGCAGGACATCCGCCGTGAGCACGGTGGCGACCTGAAGGCGGAAGAGATCCAGGCGGGCATGGCGGAGAAGTCCGCCGAGTTCGCGGCCTCGGGCAGCCGCGTCTACCTGCCGCTGGCCGACTGACGCGCACGGTCGTCGGACAGACACGGTCGTCGGACAGGCACGACAGGCACGACCGGCACGACCGGCACGACCGGCACGACAGGACAGGCAGAGCAGGACAGCACAGCTGACGGCGAGGACCCGCGACCCTATGGGGGGAGTCGCGGGTCCTCGCCGTCTCGCCGTCAGGCGACCACCTGGTACTCCGGGTCCAGCTCGTGGCCGATCCGCCCGATGGCCCCCGACCACCTGCCGAAGCAGCTGAAGTGGCGGACGGGGTCAGTTCTGGTCCGGCTGGTGTTCCGGACCGCCGAAGTCCGGGCTCGTGAAGTCCGGAGGTGTGTAGCCGGGCCGGGGACTCTCCGACGGGGACCCCGGACTGGTGAAGTCCGGCCGGCTGTACCCCAGGTTGGGGATGCGGCCCGCCGCCGGTGTGCGGGGGGTCGGAAAGCCCGGGCCGGCGCTCGGGTCGGCCAGCGCGTCCCGCAGGAACGGCATGATGCCGCGCTCCAGCAGCGCGTGCCGCCAGGCCTCACGGGCCCGTGCGACCTCGTCGGGTATCGCCTCGGTCTCGTCCGCCGCCACCTCGGTCGAGCTGTTGCGGACGGCCGTCACCAGCAGCCCGATCACCGCGAAGAGCAGGGCGGCCGCGGTGAGCCCGCCGAAGAGCCAACCCGCCGTCAGCATCGTCTCGGCGAAGGCCGGTTCGGGCTCGATCATCTTCAGGATGTAGCCGACGAGCAGGAAGATCAGCATGGCGGTGCCCGCCAGGACGGGCGCGAGGACCGCGACCACGGCGCTGATGCCCGCGCCGCCACCGCTGCCCTCGGCGCCGTCCTCGTCTCCCGTCGTACCGGGCGAGGCCAGTACCTCGTCGCGTCGTTCCTCGCGGACCTTCACGTAGTGGCCGTACTCGGCGGCGGCCGCTGCCGCCAGCAGGGCGCTGGCCCCCTGGGCCATGGTGCGCAGCTGTTCGGCGTTCAGCCGTTCGCCGAGGGTGGCGAGCTCGGGCCGCTCGCGCGCGGCGCGCAGCGCCTCGTCGACGAGCCGATCGAACTCCGGTCGGTCTTCGGTCAGCAGGTGCGGAGCGCTGGTCATGTGCATCCCCCGATGCTCCGTAGAAGCCGGTATGCCCGCGTAGACCCGGGCGCCGGCACAAACGGAGGAGAGCCTGCTACGGATAGAGCGATGGTAGAGCGCCCACGCCACGCCGTGACAGGGGCTTTCCGGAAATACCCCTCTCCGTAAGCTCTCAGTCGCTCAGGGGGAGTTGTACGACAAGCAGTTTGCCCGCCATCGTCACCCCGCCGTCCATCGCGATGGCCAGCCCCTCCGCGTACACGTGCGGGCCGTCCACGGCCTCGGGTCCGCGCGATTCGTCGCCGTCCTCGGTGCCGACCTCGCCGAGCAGGTACGGGATGGGGCTGTGCCCGTGGACGACGCGGCTGCCGCCGTAGGTGTCGAGGAGTTCCCGTACGGCCGCCGGGCCGGTTCCCTCGTCGCGGAAGGCGAACCGCTTGGTGAACTTGCGGAAGAGGTCCCAGGTGATGTCGGCGTCGCCGCGGTTGAGGAGCTCGTGGATGGTGTCGTTGACGTCCTCGATGGAGTCGCCGTAGTCGAGGTAGGCCGTGGTGTCGGAGTGCAGCAGCAGGTGGCCTTCCTCCAGGACGGCCGCGTCCAGCCGCGACATCCACTGCAGGTGGACGTCCTGCAGGCGCTCCATGTCGGTGCGCTGGCCGCCGTTGAGGAGCCAGGCGGCCTGGAAGGTGGCGGTGCCGGCGCCGGAGACGACCGGGGTGTCGCCGAACCGCTTGGCGCCGATGAGCAGGAGTTCGTGATTGCCCATCAGGGCCTTGCAGTAGCCGCCGGCGGCGGCGGCCTCGGCGGACAGTCGCATGACGAGGTCGATGACGCCGATGCCGTCGGGGCCGCGGTCGGTGAAGTCGCCGAGGAACCAGAGCCGGGCGTTGCCGGCGGACCAGCGGCGCTCGGCGTCGATCAGACCCTGGGCGTGGAGTTCGGTGACGAGCTCGTCGAGGTAGCCGTGGACGTCGCCGACGACGTAGAGCGGGCCGGGGCCCGCGGCCTGCTCCTGGGGCACGTACTGGACCTGGACGGTGTCGCCGGGGCCACCGAGCGCGCCGCGCCCGATGACGGGCAGGTCCCGGTAGGTCGGGGTGTAGCCCTCGGGCTCGTCCTCGTCGGGGCCCTGGGTCGACGCGTGGGCCGGTTCCACGTCGGCGTGCGGGTGGAGACGCGTGTCGGGGTACGAAGGCTGCTGCGCGGGCTGCTGGGGCCCGGCAGGCTGCTGCGGTACGACCGGCTGCTGCTGAGGCACGGCCGGCCGCTGTACGGGCGCCTGCGGCGGATAGCCCGGCTGTGGGGGCATGTTCGGCGTGCCGTCCTCGTAGTACGCCGGGTACTCGCCGTAGACCGGAGTCTCGCCGGGCAGCCCGGTGGACGTGGATACGGCGTACAGGGCGGGTTCGGTGACTGGAACCCGGAAGTCCCGCAGCGTGTCCGTCCGCATCGCGGGTCCCTGACCGGCCCCCTGAGTCATCGACCCCTCCACCACCGTCGCGCTGCCGTACACCTGCGGACCCTCCTGACCTCCAGGGAGGAGGGTCCGTGATGTCGTGCGCCCATCATAGGAATGCGGCTCGCGCTCTGTGACGCACCAGGGGTGGTGAATCCTTTACGGAGCGGATCGTTCCTACCGTTTTCTACCGATATCGGTGTTGCTGAAATCGTCGGCCGGTCCTTGGTCGGTGCTCGTGCGGTGTTCGGATGACCTTCGGACGGTCCTGGGTCGGCCTCTCGACAGGCCGACCGGACGGTCTGTCGGTCAGTCCTGGGCCGGCGAACGGGGCGGGCTGACGGTCGTGCGGGGCTGTCGGCGCTGCGACGAGGTACGGATGATGAGTTCGGTCGGGACGACCTGCTCGACGGGACGCCCGGTGTTCACTCCCTCGATCGCGTCGATGAGGAGCTGGACGACGGCGGTGCCGATGCGGCGGGGTTTGAGGGACAGGGTGGTGATGGGCGGCTCGGTGTTCGCGTAGACGGTGGACTCGCTGCAGCACACGAGCAGCAGGTCCTCGGGGACGCGCAGGCCGTAGCGGCGGGCGGCGGCGAGCAGATCGGTGCCGTTGGGGTCGAAGAGCCCGTAGACCGCGTCGGGCCGGTCGGGGCGGGCGAGGAGCCGGTCGGCGGCGACGGCGCCCGCGCACGGGTCGTGCGCGGGGTAGGACTCGTAGACCGGGTCCTGGCCGACGCGCTCGCACCAGCTGAGGTAGGCGGTGGTGGAGAGTCGGGTGTAGGTGTCGGTGGTGGTCCCGGTCAGCAGTCCGATCCGGCGGGCGCCGGCGGCGGCGAGGTGGTCGAGCAGGCCGAGTACGGCGGCCTCGTGGTCGTTGTCGACCCAGGCGGTGACGGGGAGGGAGCCTGCGGGGCGGCCGTCGGAGACCACGGGCAGACCTTGGCGGACCAGTTCGGTGACGACGGGATCGTGGTCGGAGGGATCGATGACGACGGTGCCGTCGAGGGCGACGTTGGACCACACGTCGTGGCGGGAGGTGGCGGGGAGGATGACCAGGGCGTAGCCGCGGGCGAGCGCGGCGGAGGTGGCGGCCCTGGCCATCTCGGCGAAGTAGGCGAATTCGGTGAAGGTGAAAGGTTCTTCCCCGTACGTCGTCACGGTCAGGCCGATGAGGCCGGACTTGCCGGTACGGAGGGTGCGGGCGGCGGCCGACGGGCGGTAGCCCAGCCGGTCGGCCACTTCGCGAACGTGGCGGCGGGTGGCGTCGGGCAGCCGTCCCTTGCCATTGAGCGCGTCGGAGACGGTTGTGATGGAGACGCCCGCCGCGGCGGCCACGTCCCTGATGCCGGCCCGGCCCTGTCGGCCGGCGGCCCGCCGGGTGGTCTCGGTCCGGCTCACCTGATGCTTCCCTGCTGCTGTCATGGCGAGCCGATAGTAGGGCTCGGTGGGGAGGGTGGTCTGGGTGCATATGCAGGCATTGACAGGCACGTTTCTGCATGGTTCGCCACCCCAAATGACCTTGGAAATGAAGGTGTTTGGTCGCTGAGGGTGAGTGTGGAGCTTGTCGTCGGGTCCGGGCATGCCAAAACGATGCGATCTCGGGCCGTTCTCAACTCACCTGCACGAGGGATGCGCGCCACGGCGCAGGCCACCGGCGCGCGCATATATGCGTGCGCTCCCCCGCATTCCTGGCGCCCCCATTCTCGGAACGGCGGAATCCTCATAAGGTGAGCAGTATTGAGTCGACGGCGACGTCGGACGGGACGGTCGAGGAGGACCTGCGGTGAGCGAGAAGAGCCCGAAGCTGCGCGCCGAGCTGGACGGCATTCCGACATACAAGCCCGGCAAGCCGGCTGCCGCGGGAGGGCCTGTCGCGTACAAGCTGTCCTCGAACGAGAACCCGTATCCGCCGCTGTCGGGCGTGCTGGAGACCGCGGTCGCCGCGGCCGGGAACTTCAACCGGTACCCCGACATGGCCTGCACCGGCCTCGTGAACGAGCTCGCCGAGCGCTTCGGCGTGCCGGTCGAGCACATCGCCACGGGCACCGGTTCGGTCGGCGTGGCCCAGTCGCTGATCCAGTCGACCGCCGGCCCGGGCGACGAGGTGATGTACGCCTGGCGCTCCTTCGAGGCGTACCCGATCATCACGCAGATCTCGGGCGCTACCTCGGTGCGGGTTCCGCTGACCGACGGCGACGTGCACGACCTGGACGCCATGGCCGCGGCGATCACCGACCGGACCCGGCTGATCTTCGTCTGCAACCCGAACAACCCCACCGGCACGGCCGTGCGCCGCGCCGAGCTGGAGCGCTTCCTGGACCAGGTGCCCTCGGACGTCCTGGTGGTCCTGGACGAGGCGTACCGCGAGTTCGTGCGTGACGCGGACGTACCGGACGGCATCGAGCTCTACCGCAACCGCCCGAACGTCGCCGTGCTGCGTACGTTCTCCAAGGCGTACGGGCTGGCCGGCCTGCGGGTCGGCTTCGCGGTGGCGCACGAGCCGGTGGCTGCGGCGCTGCGCAAGACGGCGGTGCCCTTCGGCGTCAGCCAGCTCGCGCAGGACGCGGCGGTGGCCTCGCTGCGCGCCGAGGACGAGCTGATGGGCCGCGTCGGGGCGCTGGTGAGCGAGCGCACGCGGGTGCACGAGGCGCTGGTCGCCCAGGGCTGGACCGTGCCGGACACGCAGGCGAACTTCGTGTGGATGCGGCTGGGGGAGCGGACCGGCGCGTTCGCGGAGGCCTGCGAGAAGGCCGGTGTGGTGGTCCGGCCCTTCGCGGGCGAGGGCCTGCGGGTCACGATCGGTGAGACCGAGGCGAACGACCTCTTCCTGCACGCGGCCGCGGCGTTCTTCAAGGAGCTCTAGGCGCTGACGGCCGGACCGTCCCGGTTGTCCGGGACGGCCGAGGCCGCGGAGGCTGCGGAATCGGCTGAGGCGGCCGAGCCGGTCAGACGAGTTCCACGCGGACGGGATCGCCGTCGCGGACGGTGGACAGCAGGCGGGGGTCGCCGTCGAAGGAGCCGAGCACGTTGCACGGGCTCGCGAGGCGGCTCTCGCCTCCGCGTGAGATCGGCGTGGGGCCGTAGGGCAGCGCGAGAGCGTCGCCCTCGGTCCAGAACGCGACCGTGCCGGGGGCGACGACCTGCTGGGCGTCGTCCTCCAGCGCGACGGAGACTCCGGTGTCGAAGTAGACCTCCTCGCCCCAGGTGTTGGCGGAGGCGGAAATCGGCAGGGCCTCGACCAGTGCCTTGCTGGTCGGGGTCTCGTCGAGGGTTGCGGTGAGCTGGCCCGCGGGCCAGGAGATTCGTATCTGCATGCGCTGAATTCAACAATCTGTTGAATCGATTGGCTAGAGGGGTACCCCCCTCGAAGGTGGCCGAGAGTGGTACGACATAATGCTTGTGAATGTGAACGCGTTCACAAGCGTGTCCTGCTTCCTCCCGATATGGAGGGAACCCGCCAGGCAGACTGCGGCTGTGACCACGGCGACGACAAGGAGAAGACGACGTGGACCTAGCTTTGGCGCCGGAGACATTGGCGCGATGGCAGTTCGGCATTACGACCGTCTACCACTTCCTCTTCGTGCCCCTGACGATCTCGCTCGCCGCCCTTACGGCGGGTTTGCAGACGGCGTGGGTGCGCACCGAGAAGGAGAAGTACCTCAGAGCGACGAAGTTCTGGGGGAAGCTCTTCTTGATCAATATCGCGATGGGTGTCGTCACCGGCATCGTCCAGGAGTTCCAGTTCGGCATGAACTGGTCCGACTACTCGCGATTCGTCGGCGACATCTTCGGGGCCCCCCTGGCCTTCGAAGCACTGATCGCCTTCTTCTTCGAGTCGACCTTCATCGGTCTGTGGATCTTCGGCTGGGACAAGCTGCCGAAGAAGATCCACCTGGCGTGCATCTGGATGGTGTCCATGGGCACCGTCCTGTCCGCCTATTTCATCCTGGCGGCCAATTCCTGGATGCAGCACCCGGTTGGGTACCGCATCAACGAGGAGCGGGGCCGGGCGGAGCTCACCGACTTCTGGCTCGTGCTGACCCAGAACACCGCGCTCACCCAGTTCTTCCACACCATCACGGCCGCCTTCCTGGTCGGTGGCGCGTTCATGGCCGGAATATCGGCCTTCCACCTGGCGCGCAAGAAGCACATCCCCGTGATGCGGAGCTCGCTGCGCCTCGGCCTGATCGTCCTGATCATCGCCGGTATGGGCACCGCGATCAGCGGTGACCTGCTCGGCAAGGTGATGTTCAAGCAGCAGCCCATGAAGATGGCCGCCGCCGAGGCCCTCTGGGACGGCGAGGCGCCGGCTCCCTTCTCGGTCTTCGCCTACGGCGACGTCGAGAAGGGCCACAACAAGGTCGCGATAGAGATCCCGGGCCTGCTGTCCTTCCTGGCCAACGACGACTTCACCTCCTTCGTCCCCGGCATCAACGACGTCAACAAGGCGGAGCAGGAGAAGTTCGGTCCCGGCGACTACCGGCCCAACATCCCGGTCGCCTACTGGGGCTTCCGCTGGATGATCGGCTTCGGCATGGCCTCGCTGGGTGTCGGCGTGCTGGGCCTGTGGCTGACGCGCAAGAAGTTCATGCTGCCGCCGGGTCTGCGGACCGGGGAGGACGAGGTCCCGAACCTGGTCCTCTTCAAGAAGGCGCTGAGCCCGAAGTTCGCCAACCTGTACTGGATCGTCGCGCTCTGGACGATGGGCTTCCCGCTCATCGCCAACTCCTGGGGCTGGATCTTCACCGAGATGGGCCGCCAGCCCTGGGTCGTCTACGGAGTCCTGCGCACCCGGGACGCGGTCTCGCCGAACGTGTCGCAGGGCGAGGTGCTGACCTCGATGATCGGCTTCACGCTCCTGTACGCCGTGCTCGCCGTGATCGAGGTCAAGCTCCTCGTCAAGTACGTCAAGGCCGGCCCGCCCGAACTCACCGAGGCAGACCTCAACCCACCCACCAAGATCGGTGGGGACGACAAGAACCCCGACCGGCCGATGGCCTTCTCGTACTGAGGCCGAGGAGCGCACACCATGCAACTCCACGATGTCTGGTTCGTACTCATCGCCGTCCTGTGGACCGGCTACTTCTTCCTGGAGGGCTTCGACTTCGGGGTCGGCGTACTGACCAAGCTGCTCGCCCGTGACCGCACGGAGAGGAGGGTCCTGATCAACACGATCGGACCCGTGTGGGACGGGAACGAGGTCTGGCTGCTCACCGCGGGCGGTGCCACCTTCGCCGCCTTCCCCGACTGGTACGCCACCCTCTTCTCGGGCTTCTACCTGCCGCTGCTGCTCATCCTGATCTGCCTCATCATTCGTGGCGTGGCCTTCGAGTACCGGCACAAGCGCCCCGAGGACCGCTGGCAGACCAACTGGGAACACGCGATCTTCTGGACCTCGCTGATCCCCGCGTTCCTGTGGGGCGTCGCCTTCGCCAACATCGTGCGCGGCGTCAAGATCGATGAGAACAAGGAGTACGTCGGCAGCTTCCTCGACCTGCTGAACGTCTACTCGATCCTCGGCGGACTGGTCACCCTCACCCTGTTCACCTTCCACGGCACGGTCTTCACCTCGCTCAAGACCGTCGGTGACATCCGGGACCGCTCGCGGAAGCTGGCGACCCGGCTGGGCGTCGTCACCGCCGTACTGGCCCTGGTCTTCCTCATCTGGACCCAGGTCTCGCGCGGCGACGGTACGAGCCTGATCGCGATGATCGTCGCGGTGCTGGCGCTGGTCGGGGCCCTCGGCTTCAACCTCGCCGGCCGCGAGGGCTGGTCGTTCGCCCTGTCCGGGGTCACCATCGCGGCCGCGGTCGCGATGCTCTTCCTCACGCTCTTCCCGAACGTCATGCCGTCCTCGCTGAACGAGGCCTGGAACCTCACGGTCACCAACTCCTCGTCCAGCGCGTACACCCTGAAGATCATGACCTGGTGTGCGGCCGTGGCCACCCCGCTCGTACTGCTCTACCAGGGCTGGACGTACTGGGTGTTCCGCAAGCGGATCGGGACGCAGCACATCGTCGATGTGCACTGATCCATCCACCGATCCGTGCACCGAACGGGTACCGGGCCCCGCGCCCGGTCCCCGCGACCTGTGACCCGCCCGTCCGGCTGACGACCTCCCCGAGGGGATGTTTCACGTGAAACCGATCGACCCGCGCCTGCTCCGGTACGCCCGGTCCACCCGCCTCTTCCTGGGGGCGGTGGTGGCCCTGGGCCTTGCCGGGGCGGGGCTGGTCGTCGGTCAGGCGATGCTGATCGCCGAGATCGTGGTCGGAGCCTTCCAACAGGGGCTCGACGGCCAAGCGCTCCGAACGCCCCTGCTGCTGCTCGCGGCGGTGGCGTTCGGGCGCGGGCTGATCGCCTGGCTCACGGAGTTGGCCGCGCACCGGGCGGGCGCGGCGGTCAAGTCGGAGCTGCGGCGCAGGCTGCTGGACCGGGCCGCGGAGCTCGGGCCCGGGTGGCTGGCCGGGCAGCGGACCGGATCGCTGGTGTCACTGGCCACCCGGGGCGTGGACGCGCTCGACGACTACTTCTCCCGCTACCTGCCCCAGCTGGGGCTCGCGGTGGTCGTGCCGGTGGCCGTGTTGGCCCGTATCGTCACCGAGGACTGGGTGTCGGCGGCCATCATCGTCGTGACGCTGCCCCTGATCCCCGTGTTCATGATTCTCATCGGCATGGCCACTCAGTCCCGGATGGACCGCCAGTGGCGCCTGCTGTCCCGGCTCTCGGGGCATTTCCTCGACGTGGTGGCCGGGCTTCCCACGCTCAAGGTCTTCGGCCGGGCGAAGGCGCAGGCCGAGTCGATCCGCAAGATCACCGATGACTACCGGCGGGCGACGATGCGGACCCTACGCATCGCCTTCCTCTCCTCCTTCGCCCTGGAACTGCTGGCGACCCTGTCGGTGGCCCTGGTGGCCGTGACCATCGGCATGCGGCTGGTCCACGGCGAACTGGACCTCTACACCGGACTGGTCATCCTGATCCTGGCGCCCGAGGCATATCTGCCGCTGCGGCAGGTGGGAGCCCAGTACCACGCGGCCGCCGAAGGGCTGGCGGCCGCCGACGAGATCTTCGAGGTCCTGGAGACCCGCACCACCGGTACGACCGGTACGGCCGAGCTGCCGGCCGGCGCTCCCCTGCGGATCGAGATCGAGGGCATCGCCGTGCGCTACGAGGGCCGCGGGGAGGACTCGCCCCGGCCGGTCTCGCTGACGGTCGGGCCGGGGGAGTGCGTGGCGCTGACCGGCCCCAGCGGAGCGGGCAAGTCCACCCTGCTCCAGGTGTTGCTGGGATTCGTGACGCCGACCGCCGGGCGGATCCGCGTCGCGGGCGTGGACCTGGCCGAGCTGTCGCCGGCGCAGTGGCGGCAGCAGATCGCCTGGGTGCCGCAGCGGCCGCACCTGTTCGCCGGAACGATCGCCGAGAACGTACGGCTGGCCCGCGCGGGTGCCTCCGACGCCGATGTGGCCGAGGCGTTGAAGGACGCCGGGGCCTGGGAGTTCGTGACCGCGCTGCCGCGCGGGGTGCAGACCCCGCTGGGTGAGGGTGGTGTCGGGCTGTCCGCCGGACAGCGGCAGCGGCTGGCCCTGGCGCGCGCGTTCCTGGCGGACCGGCCCGTGCTGCTGCTGGACGAGCCGACGGCGGCGCTGGACGGCGAGACCGAGGCGGGCATCGTGGACGCGGTCCGGCGGCTCTCCACGGGACGGACCGTGCTGCTGGTCGTGCACCGACCGGCGCTGCTCGCCGTCGCGGACCGGGTGGTGGAGATGGCGGCGGGCGAGGGCCCCGAGGGGCTTCTCACCAATGGGGCACTCCCCCGCCGCGCCGCCTCCTCGGTCGGCGCCGAACTGCTGTCCTCGGGCGCGGCAGGTGACGGCGGTCAGCACGTCCCGGACACCGGCGAGTGGATCCTCGGCTCGGCGCGTGAGCGGGCGGGCGTACCTGCCGACGGCACGACCGCTTCCGGCACGCCCGGTTCGGGTGCGGCGGGTTCGGGTGCGCCCGGTTCGGGTGCGGTGGGTTCGCGTGCGGCGGGTGATCCGCTGCGCCGGGTGCGCGCGGTCGCCAGGGCGTGGCAAGGACGGTTCAGGCTCGGACTGTTGCTCGGCGCGCTGGCCGTCGGATGCAGCGTCGGCCTGATGGCCGTGTCGGGCTGGCTGATCTCGCGGGCCTCGGAACAGCCGCCCGTGCTCTACCTGATGGTGGCCGTCACCGCCACCCGGGCCTTCGGAATGGGCCGCGCCGTCTTCCGGTACGCCGAGCGGCTCGTCTCGCACGACGCCGTGCTGCGGATGCTCGCCGACCTGCGGGTCTCCGTGTACCGCCGACTGGAGCGCATCGTGCCCGCCGGGCTGCGCGAGCACCGGCGCGGGGACCTGCTGGCCCGGCTGGTGGCCGACGCCGACGCACTGCAGGACTACTGGCTGCGCTGGTTGCTGCCCGTAGGCACCGCCGTCCTCGTCGGCACGGGCTCGGTCGCCTTCACGGCCTGGCTGCTGCCCGAGGCCGGAGTCGTACTCGCCGTCGGACTGCTCGCCGCCGGTATCGCGGTACCCCTGGTCAGCGGGGCCTGCGCCCGTCGTGCGGAGCGCAGGCTCGCGCCGGCCCGCGGCGAACTCGCCACTCGGGTGGCCGATCTGCTCACCGGGACCGCGGAGCTGACCGTGGCCGGTGCGTTGGAGGACCGCAAGGGCCGGACGCGCGAGAGCGACGGCCTGCTGACGCGCATCGCCGCGCGGGGCTCGGCCGCGGCCGGACTGGGCGGCGGCCTGTCGGCCCTGGTGTGCGGGCTCACCGTCGTGGCCGCCGCGGCCGTTGCCGCGAACGCCGTCCACGACGGCCGGCTGTCCGGGGTGGCCATGGCCGTCGCGGTCCTGACGCCGCTGGCCGCCTTCGAGGCGGTGAACGGGCTTCCGCTCGCCGTCCAGTACCGCCAGCGGGTCCGCCGTAGCGCCGAGCGGGTCTACGAGGTCATCGACGCGTCGGTCCCGGTCGCCGAGCCGGAGCAGCCTGCCGCGGCTCCCGCTTCGCCGTTCCCGCTGCGGTTGACGGGGCTCACCGCCCGCCACCCGGGGCAGGAGCGTGCCGCCCTGCGGGACCTGGACCTGACCCTGGAGGCCGGCCGCCGCATCGCCGTCGTCGGTCCCTCGGGATCCGGCAAGACCACCTTGGCCCAGGTCCTCCTCCGGTTCCTGGATCCTGCCGAAGGCGCGTACAGCCTGGGCGGGAGCGACGCGCGCACGCTCGACGGCGACGACGTACGCGCCCTCGTGGGCCTGTGCGCCCAGGACGCCCACATCTTCGACAGCTCGGTCCGGGAGAACCTGCGCCTGGCCCGGACCGGGGCGAGCGAGGAGCAGCTGCGCCAGGCGCTGGCCGGGGCCCGGCTGCTGGAGTGGGCCGACGGTCTTCCCGACGGGCTGGACACGCTGGTCGGCGAGCACGGTGAGCGGATCTCGGGTGGTCAGCGCCAGCGACTGGCCCTGGCCCGGGCGCTGCTCGCGGACTTCCCGGTGCTGGTCCTGGACGAGCCGGCCGAGCATCTGGACCTGGTCACGGCGGACGCCCTGACGGCGGATCTGCTGGCCGCGACCGAGGGCCGGACCACCATGCTGATCACGCACCGGCTGGCCGGCCTGGAGGCGGTCGACGAGGTGCTCGTGCTGGACCGCGGCGAGGTGGTGCAGCGTGGCCCGTACGCGGAGCTGGCCGCCGCCGAGGGACCGCTGCGGAGGCTGCTGGAGCGGGAAAGGGCAACGGACGGAACTTTGGCCAACTTTCCCCGCCAATAGGGACTAACTACGCTCAGGACCATGTCAGCGCAGCAGTCGCAGGAATCGCCGGATCCCTCATCGGGGCCATTGCCGGATCCGTTGCCGGGACCGTCGGTACCGCCGGGACCGTCGAGCACTGCGGGAGCCTCGGTCGCTCCGGACCCGCTGGTGGCCGCCGCCCAGGCCACCAGGAGTCTGCAGGGCCTGTCCACCGAGCTCACGGCCCGGGTACCGCAACTGCTGGAGGCCATGAGGTCGGTCGGGACCGGGCTCGAACTGCACTCCACGTTGGACCGCATCTGTGAGACCGCGGCAGAGCTCGCGGACGCCCACTACGCGGCGATCGGCGTCGTCGACACGGAGGGCCGCGGGCTCTCGGACTTCGTCACCCACGGGATCAGCCCCGCACAGGCACGGAAGATCGGGCACCGCCCCGACGGGAAAAGGGGCCTGCTCGGAGCACTGATCTCGCACTCCGACACGGTGCGGCTCGCCGATCTGACGAAGGATCCGCGCGCAGCGGGGTTCCCGCCGCACCACCCGCCCATGAAGACCTTCCTCGGGGTGCCGATCCGGGTGCAGGGAGAGATCTTCGGCAATCTCTACCTCGCCGAGAAGAACGGCGGCGGCGAGTTCAGCGACTACGACGTGCACATGGTCCGGGTACTGGCCACCGAGGCGGGCATCGCCATCGGCAACGCCCGGCTGTACGAGGCCGCCACCCAGCGCGAGCGCTGGATCGACGGATCGGTGGCCGTCACCACCGCCCTCCTGTCCGGCGGGGACGCGGACGACGCCCTCGCGGTGGTCGCCGAACAGGCCCGACGGCTGGCCGACTCCGACGCCGGGATCGTCATGCTGCCGGCCGAGGAAGGCGGGATGGAGATCGTCGCGGTCTCCTCCGAGAATCCGGCCACCTCGCTCGGTGTGGTGATCCCGGCCGAGAGCCCGGTGGTCGACAGGCTGCTGGAGGGTGAGCCGATCTTCGTGGACGACGCCGCGTCCGACCCCCGCATGACCAGCGAGCTCACCAGCAGGTACGGCCCGTGCATGCTGCTGCCGCTGCAGAGCGGCGGGCGGGTACTGGGCGCGCTGGTCACCCCCCGGGCCCGCGGCGGGCGGGCGTTCACCGAGGTCGAGCGGACCCTGGCCACCCAGTTCGCCTCGCAGGCGGCGCTCGCTCTGATGATGGCCGAGGCACAGCGCGACCGCGAGCGGCTGGCGGTGTTCGAGGACCGTGACCGGATCGCCCGCGACCTGCACGACCTGGTCATCCAGCGGCTCTTCGCCACCGGGCTGATGCTGGAGGGTGCCCAGCGCCGGACCGCCGTCCCCGAGGTGCGTGACGGCGTGGGCAAGGCGGTGGACGAGCTGGACGTGACGATCCAGGAGATCCGCACCGCGATCTTCGCCCTCCAACAGGGTCCGGCGGAGGCCCCGTCCGGGTTGCGCACCCGGGTGCTGCGGGAGATCAACATGGCCGCGGTGCCCCTGGGCTTCAAGCCCGCTCACCGTTTCCTCGGCCCGATCGACACGGTCGTCGGTGAGCTGGTGGGCAAGAACCTGATCGCCGCGTTGCGCGAGGCGTTGTCCAACGCCTTCCGCCACGCCGAGGCGAGCCGGATCGACGTGGTCATCGACTCCACCATCACGCTCGCCGACGGCCGGCCGGGGGTCCGGCTGCAGGTCGCCGACGATGGGGTGGGCATCCCGGAGGGCGGCCGCCGCAGCGGGCTTCGGAATCTGCGCCGCCGGGCCGAGTCGCTGGGCGGTGCCAGCTCCTACGGCCCGGGCATCGGCGAGGACGGCGGCGGGACCACCGTGGTGTGGGAGGCCCCGCTCGAACCGGCGGTCTAGAAGACTTCCTTCAGGCCTGCTGTGCGGTCCGTTCTGCCAGGATGCGCTCGATGACGAGGGCGACCCCGTCCTCGTTGTTGGCGACCGTACGGCCGGACGCGGCAGCGATCACATCGGGGTGCGCGTTGCCCATGGCGTACGAGGTGCCCGCCCAGCTGAGCATTTCCACGTCGTTCGGCATGTCCCCGAAGGCGACGACCTCGGCGGGGGAAATGCCGCGCTCGGCACAGCACAGCGCCAGGGTGCTCGCCTTGGACACGCCGGGTCCGCTGACCTCCAGCAGGGCGGTGGGGCTGGACCGGGTGATCGACGCGTGCTCGCCGGCGGCGGACCGCGCCAGCGCCAGGAACTCGTCCGGGGCCAGCTCGGCGTGGTGCGCCAGCAGCTTGAGCACGGGCGCGGCGCTTTCGTCCGTGTCCTCGTGCAGCAGCTTCTCGGCGGTGGCCACGCGGGCACCCGGGTCCTTGAAGAAGGGTGGGTACGCCGGCTCGTAGTTGATGCCGGTGGTCAGCTCGACCGCGAAGGAAGTGCCGGGGGCCGCGGCCCGCAGGGCATCGACGACGGCGAGCGCGGCCACCCGCGGAAGGGACCTGACCTGCACGAACTCTCGTCCGGCATGCAGGTCGACCACCGCCGCGCCATTGGCGCAGATCGCCAGGCCGTGGCCGTGGACATGGTCGCTGACCACATCCATCCAGCGGGCCGGGCGGCCGGTGACGAAGAAGACCTCGATCCCGGCCTCCTCGGCGGCGGCGAGCGCGGCGACCGTGCGTGGCGAGACGGACTTGTCGTCGCGCAGCAGGGTGCCGTCGAGGTCGGTGGCGATCAGCCGGGGCGTGGGGGTTGGCCCGTCCGGGCACTGGGGAGCCGAGGTCACGGCTCCATCTTCGCCCATGGCCGAGGAGCTCCTGACCGGGGGAGGGAGGCTGTCACCTCGGGCGCCGTTTCACGTGGAACGGCGCCGTTTCACGTGAAACATCGGCTCGCCGTAGGCTCGAAGCATGAGTCTGCGTCTGAGCACGGTGATCCTTCCGGTACGTCGATGGCATGAGGGAGGACGCGATCAGTGGCTCCGGGCCGAGCAGCTCGGGTTCCACACCGCCTACACCTACGACCACCTGTCCTGGCGGACGTTCCGCGACGGCCCGTGGTTCGGCGCGGTCCCCACCCTGACCGCGGCGGCCACCGCCACCGAGCGGCTGCGCCTGGGCACGCTCGTCACCTCGCCGAACTTCCGGCACCCGGTGACGCTCGCCAAGGACCTCATGAGCCTGGACGACATCTCCGGCGGGCGCATCACCCTGGGCATCGGCGCGGGCGGGAACGGCTTCGACGCGACCGCGCTGGGCCAGGAGGCCTGGTCCCCGCGTGAGCGGGCCGACCGCTTCGCCGAGTTCGTGCCGTTGCTGGACCGGTTGCTGACCGAAGGCTCGGTGAGCCACGAGGGGACCTTCTACTCCGCCGAGGAGGCCCGCAACATCCCCGGCTGTGTGCAGCGGCCCCGGCTGCCGTTCGCGGTCGCCGCGAACGGACCGCGCGGCATGCGGCTCGCCGCCCGACACGGCCAGGCCTGGGTGACCACGGGCGACCCGAAGCTCTTCGAGGAGGGCACGCCCGAGCAGTCGCGGGAAGCCCTGCGCGGGCAGCTCGAACGGCTCGGCGCGGCCTTCCTGGAGATCGGGCGAGACCTGGAGCCCGTGGAGAAGATCCTTCTGACCGGCTTCACGCCGGAAGCCAACACCGTGCTGCAGTCGGTGGACGCGTTCGTCGACTTCGCCGGCCAGCACCGTGATCTGGGGTTCACCGAGGTGGTGATCCACGCGCCGATCCCGGATTCCGAGTTCGCCGCCGACGAGGGCGTGTTCGAGAAGATCGCCACCGAGGCCCTGGCCCAGCTCGACAGCTGACCGGCGGTCGTCGTCGCCGCTCGTGCGAGCGGCGACGACGACCGGGACCCGGACCGCTAGTCCCTGTCGTTCAACTGCGCGAGCAGGCGCTCCGCGGCCGGCAGGAGCCAGTCCGGCACGTCGTCCTCGGGCAGGGCCCCGGCCTCGTCGATCAGCGCGGAGACGCGGGCGGAGCCCGCGTCCGCGTGGCCCCGCTCCTGTTCGGTCCAGGCCGCGTTGTTCAAGCACTGGAACCGGTCCCGCAGATGGTCGGGGCCGAGCTCCGCGTAGACCCGGGCGGCCCGGTCCCACAGCTCGATCTCCTCCAGACGCAGCCGGTCGACCTCCGCGGGGCTCAGCGGGGCCGCCCGCTCCGCCCCGGCATCGGCGAGCTGCTCGGTGCCGGCGTCCTGGGTGTCCCCGGTGTCTCCGGTGTTCTCGTCGTCGTCCTCGTGGGACTGCCCGTTCGTGTTGACGTGTCGGTCGAGCGCCTGCGCCAGCTGGTGCCAGGTCTGGGCGAGTTCGGACCGCAGCCCAGGTGATCCGGGATCCGCCGTCAGGGCCGTCTCCAGCACCCGGGCGGCCTCTTCCATCCGCTTCCGGGCCCCCGCCACCGTGCCGGCGGTGACCTCCTCGCGCAGTTCCAGCCAGGCCAGGGAACGCAGGATCCGCACCTCGGCGACCGGGACCTCGCCGGTCACCCGGTGCAGCTCCAGGGCCCGCTCGTAGGCGGCGGCCGCCTCCACGGCCAGTCCCGCGTCATTCAGGGTGTCGGCGGCCGAATGCGCGAGGCCCGCCTGCGGACGGGGATCCTCCCAGTCCTTGGTGATCTCCGCCGCCAGCAGGTACTGCTCCGCCGCCGGCCGGGGCTCGTTCAGCCGCCGCAGCAGATCGCCCAGGAACTCCCGCACGGACACCGCCTGCTGGTCGCCGTGCTCCAGCAGGTCCGCCAGCGCGGACTGCAGGACCTCCGCCGCCTCGGCGCTGCGGCCGTCCCCCGCGTACGCCCGGGCCAGCAGCAACCGGGCATGCGCACCGCCGTCGGCCGTGAGTCCCGCCTGGTCGAACCAGTGGGCTCCGGCCAGGGCGTGCTCCGCGCTCTCGGCGGCCGCGTCGCCCCGCTGCAGCAGGATGTCCGCGAGGGTCAGCCGTACGACGCCCTGCGTCTCGGCGTCGGTCACCTCTGCGGCGTGCTCCAGCGCGGAGCGCGCCGCGGCCTCCGCCTCTTCGGGCCGCTCCAGCGTCATCAGCACACCGGCCCGCAGCACCAGCGCGTCCACGGCCTGCCAGGCTCGGCCCGCCAGGACCGCCCGCGCGGCGGATGCCGCGAGCAGTGGCACCGCCCGTTCCGGGTCACCCTGGGCCAGTGCGACCCGGCCCAGCATCTCCTCGGCCTCCGCCACCAGGTCCGCCGCAGTGCCCTCATGGGCGGCGACGAAGTCGGTCAGTTCGGCGGCCAGCACCCCGTGGTGGTCGTGGTGGTCGTCCCCGTCGGGCGTCTCCACCGAGCGCAGGTACGACTCCATCCGGATCGCCGACAGTTCCGCGAGCGCGATGCGCCGGGCCCGCAGCGGTTCGGCGGCGTCCAGCGCCTCGGCGGACCGCAGGGCGACGCGCAGCAAGGCCCGGACCTCCGCCGGCACGGCTCCGGACTGAGCTGCCACACCGGCCAGCCGCAGTTCCGCGAGCGCCACACGTTCGGCGAGACCGAGCGCCCGGTAGTCGTCCCGGACCGCGCTCAGCAGTTCCGGCGCCTCCTTGTCGCCGCGCCGCCCGGCGGCCAGGGCCTGCTGGTCCGCGAGGTCGGCGCGGACCAGTGGATCGACCTCCGGCTGCGTGTCCAGGCGTACCGCCACCTCGGCCCACAACGCGTCCGTACCCGGATGGCCCAGGTCCCGGGCGCTGCGCGCCCGCTCCACCAGGTCGGTGAAGGCGGCACCCGTCAGGGCAGGCTCGGATCCGGGCGAAGCGGGAGTGGGAACGGGGTCCGGGGCGGTCTGCGGCAGCGCCGCACTGCGTACCCCCAGCGGCAGCGCCGCCAGCAGCGGTTCCCGGCCCACCTGTACGAGGAAGCGGTCCGAGACCCGGGTCGTGCCGTTGCGCGCGTCGAACTGCCAGGCGATGTCCAGGCAGCCCGCGTACAGCACCTCGTACAGCTCGTCGACGGTTCGCGGGGTTCCTTCGTAGGGCACGGCCGGGGTCCGACCGTGGCCCAGTTCCCGCAGGCGGCGCAGCAGCACAAGGATGCCGCCGTGGAAGGCCAGCCGGTCGTCGAGGTTGGCGAGCGGAGCCACATGGGCGGCGTGGTCGGCCAGGATCTCCAGGCCGCGGGATTCGTTGCCGGTGAGGGCGCAGAACTCGATGTGCTTGCCGACCGAGGGCAGCAAGCTCTCGTTGCCGCGGGCCATGCGGTAGCCGCGCAGGTGGTGGGAGCGCGCTTCGTCGGCCCGACCGAGCCGCAGCAGCGGCAGCAGAGAGGTGGCGAGCAGCCTGTGGGGCTCCTCGGCGCAGGTCAGGTCACCGTCGAGGACGGGCTTCCACAGCTCCAGAGCCTCGGCGTCGTTGCCGTGCAGGACGGCGTACTGGCCCTGACCGTTGAGTTCGCAGGCCCGGCAGTCGCTCATGTCGTCCCGCTCGGCGGCCAGCCAGCGCCGGAAGGCCCGTTCGGCGCGCTCGTCCTCACCGATCGCGTCGGCGAGCCACAGCTCGGCCTCGCGTACGGGCCGCTCGCTGTAGCCGGCGATCCGGTAGCGGCGTTCCATCTCGTCCAGCCAGCCGGTGGCCGACTCCAGCGGAATCCCGGGGGAGTCGGAGATGGCCGTGGCCACCCACTTGAACTGCCAGAACAGTGAGTGCGCGTCCCAGTGGGAGAAGGCGCCCGGGTCCTTGTCGTACTCCTGGAGCAGCCGGGCGAAGGGCACCAGCATCCTGGACGACTCGGAGCTGTAGAGATAGGCGTTGATCAGGTTGTCCAGGGCCTCGCGGAACAGGGCCCGGTCACCGCTCGTCTCCGCCGCGCCGGCCAGCGCCTCGGCGTGCGCGTTGCGTACGGCACCGTTGGGTGATTCGCGGTTCTCCGCCAGACCCCGCACGATCTCCTCGCGCGTCAGCGTCGTCACTTCTGGTCCTCCTGGGCGTCGCGGGCGTCGGTGGAGTGGGTCGCCCATTCCAGGAGTCCGAGGAAGGCCCGGTTGAGCAGGGTGGAGTCGGCGGGGCGCAGCGGCCGCTGGGACATCAACAGGGCCTGCCCGTAGAGCGATTCGACGGCCGTACCGGTCAGTGCCTCGTCGGGGAGCGCGGCGATCCGGCGGATGAGCGGGTTGTTGTGGTTGAGGACCAGACGGGCGCGGGGTGCGGAGCCGCGCAGGGCGCCGAGGATGCCGCTCCACAGGGAGTCGGCGCTCTCCAGCGCGGCGGTGCGGTCGCGCTCCTGGCGGGCCTGCCGGTCGTCCAGGTACAGCGCGGGCACGGAGACGGGCTGGAAGGCGCGCAGCACCACGTCGCAGCCTTGGGCTTCCAGGCGGGTGCGCGCGGTGGCCAGGAACGGGGCGAGCGCCAGTTCGGTCGCGGTCGGCACCGGGTCGAGCCGCTCGGTGACGGCACCGGCGTCGAGCTCGGTGACCTTGAGCTCCGGCCGTACGGCGGGCAGCAGGGCCAGCAGGTCCGCGTCGTAGGTGTATCCGGCGTTGATGACGCCGAGCCCGTGGGCCGCGGCGATCGGTGCGATCTGGCGGAACTCCTCGACGGTGCGGGTGAAGTGGATGTCCGTGTGGGCGGCCGCGAACTCCTGGAGGCTCATCGAGCCGTCGCTGGTCTCGAACGGCAGCCACGGCAGCATCAGCCCGAGCAGCTCGGAGTCGTGCCGGGCCATGGACTTCACACCGAGGTGGTGGACCTGCAGGAAGGCGGCCAGGCGCTCCGGATCGCTCGCCGCGAGCTCGGCGAGCCAGCCGCGGACGCGGGCGCCGAGTGCGTCCCGTACCGCCGCCAGGGTCTCGTCGTCGTACAGGTTCTCGCGGGAGGCGGTGGGGCGCAGGGTGTCCGTGTCGAGGACGGCACGGACGAAGAACGCCCAGTCAGGCAGCAGGTTGTCGGCCCGGTCGGTCAGCAGCATGCCCTTGAGGTGGACGCGGTGTCCGGCCCGGTGGGCGGGGCTGGTCGGTTCGGGCAGGACGTACGCCACCCCGCGTACGCCGGCGACCGGCAGGTCGAGGTCGATGCTGTCGAGCGGGGTGAAGCCGAAGAGCTGCGCGCAGTGCCCGGCGAGCGCGACGCGACGGGCGGCCGGGGTGGGGAAGGCACGGTCCCACACGGCGGGCCGGTCGGTGACGGGGCGCGGCTCGCCGCCCTCGCCGTCGTCGAAGGTGATGTCGTACGGCAGCAGGGAGCCGTAGTCGCGGGCCAGTTCCTCGACCTTGGCCGGGACGGCCCATTCCGTGGCGCCCGGGCGGGCCTCCAGTACGACGGTGGTGCCGGGCTCCGGCCGTGCCTCGTGGGGCAGTTCCCGGACGGTGTACGAACCGTCGTCCGTGGCCAGCCATTCGACGGGTGCGGCATGGGGGTCGCGGGCGGAGCGGGTGACGACCCGGATCTGGCGCGCCACGACGAAGCACGCGAGCAGACCGATGCCGAACTGGCCGAGGAACTCCTGGCGGGTCGCCTCCAGGCCCGGCTCGTCGAGGTCGGCGCCGTCGCCACCGCGCTTGGAGCTACGGCCGATGGTGGCGAGGAGGGAGTGGGCCTCGGCGGCGGTCAGGCCGATGCCGCTGTCCTCGATGGTCACGCGGCCGGCGGACGCCGAGAGGCGGATGCGGACCTCCGCGGCCGGGTCGAGGACGTGGCGTGCGGTGATCGCGTCCACCGCGTTCTGCAGGAGCTCGCGGACGTAGACGCGCGGGCTGGAGTAGAGGTGATGGGAGAGGAGGTCCACCAGGCCGCGCAGATCGACCTGGAAGCTGTGGGGCGTGGACGGGGGCGTGGACGTGGACGTCATAGGGCGTCACCTCGCGTGCATACAGGGATGGTTCGGTGATCGCGAGGTCCCCCCTCACTGATCCCGGAGTGGTTCACACATTAGGGGGATGGTCGGACAATCTCTGCGTGAATTCCGGCGCCCTGCCCCGGATCTACTGGAAGCGCAGGAACTGCGGCGGTACGGCGTCCACCAGCCACACCCCGTTGGCGCTGATCCGGAAGACGTGTCCGGCCGCTCGCATCGCCCCGGCGTCCACGCTGAGCACGACGGGCCGGCCGCGGCGCGCGCCGACCCGGGTGGCGGTCTCCCGGTCGGGGGACAGGTGCACATGGTGGCGGGCCATCGGACGCAGGCCCTCGGCGCGGATCGGCTCCAGGGCGGCGGCGACGGTGCCGTGGTAGAGGTACGCGGGCGGTTCGGCCTCCGGAAGGTCCAGGTCCACGGCGACGGTGTGCCCTTGGCTGGCTCGGATCCGGGTGCCGTCGACGGCGAACCGCTGCTTGTCGTTGGCGGCGACGACGTGGTCGAGCTCGGCCCGGCTGAAGGGGAAGCCGTGCGCGGCGGCCGCGCTCAGCAGGTCGTCGATCTCCACCCAGCCGTGGGGATCGAGCACCAGTCCGATCCGTTCCGGCTGGTGTCGCAGGTGTTTCGAGACGTACTTCGACACCTTCACGGTGCGTCTTTCATCCATGGCCCCAGCGTGCCCCGTCGGAGGGCCTCGTGGCAGGGATTTTCCGGGGGCGGCCGGGGGCGACAGCTGGTGGACACCCTCTATCGTCATTCCAAGATGCGGAATATATTTTCCATTGTCGCTTCTGTTCAGGGGGAGAAACCATGACAGCTCAACCCTCACTGTCACGCCGGGCCGCTGCTGAGCTGATCGGTACCGCCGGCCTGCTCGTGGTCGTGATCGGCTCCGGTCTCAAGGCCGCCGAGCTCAGCCGCGACACCGGTGTCGCCCTCATCGCCAACTCGTTCGCCTCGGCCATCGGCCTCGGGTTGATCATCACGATCTTCGGGCCGCTGTCCGGCGCCCACCTCAACCCGGTGGTCACCCTCACCTCCTGGTGGTCCCGGCGGACCGGCGGCGAGGGTCTGGGCGGCCGCGAGGCGCTCGTCTACACCGCGGCCCAGAGCGCCGGAGCCATCGGTGGAGCCCTCATCGCGGAAGTCATGTTCGGCCGGACCCCGGGCACCTTCGCCACCCAGGTGCGCGACGGCGGTCACCTGCTCATCGGCGAGGTGGTCGCCACCGCCGGTCTGGTCCTCCTGATCCAGGGCCTCGGCCTGACCGGGCGCCGCAGGTTCATTCCGCCGGCGGTCGCCGCGTACATCGCGGCCGCGATCTGGTTCACCTCCTCCGGCTCCTTCGCCAATCCGGCGGGCACCATCGGGCGCAGCTTCAGCGACTCCTTCACCGGCATAGCCCCCGAGTCGCTGCCCGGATTCCTCGGCGCACAGCTGGTCGGCGGGATCCTCGGCCTGGCCCTGGCCGCCCTCCTGTTCGGGACCGGGACCGGGACCGGGGCAGGGGGCGGAACCGGCTCCAAGCCCAGGACCAAGCCCAAGCCCAGGCCCAGGTCCCGGTTCGGCCGGAGTGTGAAGCCGGCCCCGGTGGACGGCGTAAGCCCCGCCAAGGCGGCGTACGAGACCGTCAGGTGAGACGACGGCTCAGTTGCCCACAGGAAAAGGGGACTTGTCCACAGCCGTTTGGGCGGGTTTTGACGGCAAACGCGTGATCCGCCCTGTGGAACCTGTGGAATCTGTGGATCGGGCTTGACCGGGTGTGACCGAGCCCTCCGCTGTGACCACCCACGCCGCCGTGACAGCCCGCCACGGCGTCACCACCCGCCCGGCGTCACCGCTCGCCGCGGCGCGCCAGATCGTTCATCGTCCGGGCCTGGAGCTCCCGCTCCGTCGCGGCCCGGACGAACTCCGCCACATGGTCGGCGCCCACCAGATCCTGCACCGCCCGAACCGTCCCGGCAGGCAAGGCCACCGGCGAGGGCCCGGTCGGCCCCGGTGCGCCGGCCGACCCCAGGTGCCGCTGGAGGTGCCGGGTCGCGAAGAGCCGCATCGCCCGCGCCAGCTCCGCGTCCACGGTCTGCTGGGCCAGCGGCCGCAGCCGCCGCACCATCGTCGCCGCCTCCGCCGCGTCCGCGTCCGTGGGCGGCACCTGCCCGAGGTAGCGCGCGAAGACGTGCTCGGTGGTGAACTCCAGGAACCGCGAGGCGATGTGTTCCACCTGTCCCCGCAGTTCCCGCAGGTGCCCGGTGATCGCCGACAGCGGCACCCCAGCCGCGTACAGCTCGGCGGCCACCGCCAGCTCCTGCGGGGAGGGCACCAGGAACTGGTCCGGGCGCCCCGGGATCCGCTCCAGCACCCCGAGCTCGCAGGCCTCGTCCACGGCGTCGTCGTCCGGCCGGCCGCCGAACCGCTCGTTCAGCTCCTCCCGGCTGATCCGGGCCGCTTCCTCGTCGGTCCACGGTCCGTGCACCTCGGCGACCAGCCCGAGTACGCCGCCCAGACCGCGCCCCGCGTCCCAGGCCTCCAGCAGTTCCTTGATGGAGGCCAGGGTGTAGCCGCGGTCCAGCAGGTCCGCGATCTGGCGCAGCCGCGCCAGATGCGTGTCCCGGTAGACATTGGAACGGCCCCGCCGCTCCGGTTTCGGCAGCAGGCCACGGTCCTGGTACGCCCGGATCGTGCGCACCGTCGCCCCGCTGTGGTGCGCCAGATCCTCGATCCGGTACTCGGCTACCGCCTGATCGGACAATCCCGGCTCCCTACGACATCGCGGCTCGGCCGACCGCGCCCGCCGCGGCCCGGGCGGCAGGTGAAGCCGCAAGGTACTCGACCGCCCTGCGCAGCGAGCCCTCCTGCGAGGGATGGTACGACCGCCGGAAGTAGCGGGGTATGGCCGTGCCGAGCTCTCTCCACGGAGGCAGCAGGCCCTTGGCCACCGCGCGGTTGTGCGCGCCGAGCGAGTAGCGCAGCCGGCCGCCCAGTTCCGGGTCGTTGCGTATGAGGTACGAGGCCCCCCACAACCACAGCCACGCCAGCACGGGCGCGACCACGACCATTCCCTCGACGCGCCGCGCGTAGCGGGGCAGACCGGCTCCCCCACAGTGCTGGTACATGTCGAAGGCCACGGAGCGGTGCTCCACCTCCTCCGCGCCGTGCCAGCGCAGCAGGTCCAGCATGATCTCGTCGGCCCCGGCCCGGTCGAGCCCCTCGGCGCGCAGCACCCAGTCCCCGAGCACCGCCGTGAACTGCTCGATCGCGGCGACCACCGCCAGCCGGAAGCGCAGCCACTCCCGCGCCGTGACCGGCATCCCGAACGGCGGGGCCTCCCCGAGCAGTTTCTCGAACAGGAAGTCCACGTGCCGCGTGTACGCCTGCGTCGGCAGTCGCTGCTCGGCGAGGTGGTCCAGAACGTAGGAGTGCTGCACGCTGTGCGTGGCCTCCTGGCCCATGAACCCCTTGACGTCACCGCGCAGCTCCGGGTCGGTGACCAGGGGCAGGCCCTCCTTGAGGACCCTTACGAACCACCGCTCCCCGGCGGGCAGCAGCAGGTGCAGCACGTTGATGACGTGGGTGGCGGTGGGCTCGTCCGGTATCCAGTGCAGAGGGGTGGTCTTCCAGTCGAAGGCCACCCGGCGCGGGCTGATCGGGTGCCGGTCGATCCGGTCCGCGGACCCGCTCACAGCTTTGGCTCCAGCCTCGCGATGCGCCGCAGGGCGCGCGGGGCGAAGCGGGACATCCACAGGGCGCCCTTGGACTCCGGAGTCACCGGTACGACGGCCTCGTTGCGCACCACCGCCCGCAGGATCGCGTCGGCGACCTTCTCCGGCGGGAAGTTGCGCAGCCCGTACAGCCGCGAGGAGCGTTCCTGGCGGCGCTTCTCCTCGGCTTCGTCCACCCCGGCGAAGCGCGAGGTGGCGGTGATGTTGGTGTTGACGATGCCCGGGCAGATCGCGGAGACGCCGATCGACTTCGAGGCCAGTTCCGCGCGCAGGCACTCCGACAGCATCAGCACCGCGGCCTTCGAGGTGCTGTAGGCGGGCAGGGTCCGGGAGGGCAGGTAGGCGGCGGCGGAGGCGGTGTTGACGATGTGCCCGCCCTGGCCGCGCTCGGCCATCTGCTTCCCGAAGATCCGGCAGCCGTGGATGACACCCCACAGATTGACGTCCAGGACCTTCTTCCAGTCCTCGGCGGTGGTGTCGAGGAAGGAGCCGGACAGGCCGATCCCGGCGTTGTTGACCAGGACGTCGACGATTCCGTACTCGGCGGCGACCTTCGCCGCGAGCTTCTCCATCGCTTGCTCGTCGCTGACGTCCACGCACTCGGCCCAGGCCTCGGCGGCGCCGACGAGGCGGGACATGTCGGCCGTGCGCGCCGCGCCCTCCGCGTCACGGTCGACGGCGACCACCCGGGCCCCGGCCTCGGCGAAGGCGAAGGCGGTGGCCCGGCCGATGCCGCTGGCCGCGCCGGTGACCAGGACCAGCTGGCCGGCGAAGCGGTCGGCGTACCTGCCCGGGGCCTTCCGCTCCGGAGCCCGCGTGGCGGGCTCCTCCCGGTCGTCGACGAACTCGGTGATCCAGGCGGCCAGCTGGTCGGGCCGGGTCCGGGGCACCCAGTGCTTGGCGGGCAGGGTCCGCCGCAGCAGGTCCGGGGCCCACCGCTCCAGACCGTCGTAGAGCCGCTCGGACAGGAAGGCGTCCCCGGTCGGGGTGATCAGCTGCACCGGTACGTGGGCGTACGCGTCGGGGCGCGGCCGACGCAGTCGCGGCCGTACGTTGTCGCGGTAGAGCCAGGCGCCGTGCGCCGCGTCCGAAGGCAGCGAAGCCGTCGGATAGGACCCGGCCGGAACCTTCTCGATGCGCTGGAGCATCGCGGGCCACCGCTTGCCGAGCGGCCCGCGCCAGGCGAGCTCCGGCAGCACCGGGGTGTGCAGCATGTAGACGTACCAGGACTTGGCGCCCTGGCCGAGGAGCTGCGCCGCCGCACGCGGTGTGGGCCGCGTCATCCGCTTCTTGATCCAGTGCCCGAAGTGGTCGAGAGAGGGCCCCGACATCGAGGTGAAGGAGGCGATCCTGCCCTCGGTGCGGGCGACCGTCGCGAACTCCCAGCCCTGTACGGAGCCCCAGTCGTGGCCGACGAGGTGCACGGGCCGGTCCGGGCTGACGGCGTCCGCCACGGCCAGGAAGTCGTCGGTCAGCTTCTCCAGGGTGAAGCCGCCGCGCAGCGGATGCGGCGCGGTGGAGCGCCCGTGGCCGCGCACGTCGTAGAGCACCACGTGGAAGCGGGTCGCGAGCCGCTCGGCGACCTCCGACCAGACCTCCTTGCTGTCCGGGTAGCCGTGCACCAGCACCACCGTCGGCCGGCCCGTCTCACCGAGCTCGACGACGCACAGCTCTATCCCCCCGGTGCTCACCCGGCGCTCGCGCGCACCCGCCAGGCCCACCGCTCCCGCTTCAGCCATGTCGCTCATGCTGCCTTCTCCTCGGCCCAGCGCCGCACGTGCGGCAGATCGTCGTCCAGCCAGAACGCGCTCTCCTCGGGGTCCCGGGAGTCGGTGACGACCAGGATCTCCTCGAACTTCGCGCCGGTACCCCGGAATCCGAGGTGGGGCTCCACCGCCCACAGGCCGGGCTGCGGCGGGTGGTCGGAGAAGTGGTACGGGCTCCACAGCGGGGACCAGCCCTCGCGGTGGCCGTGCAAGGCGTCACTCGCCAGTCCCTTGAGGGACTGGGTGCCGAAGCCGAAGGCGGTCGGTGACCAGCGCCGCTCCTTGACCCGGTCGATCTTGTGCGCGATCACGCCGAAGGGATAGGCCCGGTGCCGGTTGGCGTACCCCTGCCGGGTCATCAGCCGTTCGACGTTCTCGTAGATCTCGCGCAGGGAGCGGCCCTCGCGCACCTGCTCCAGGATCAGCACGCGGTGCGCCTGGAGATCGGCCATGAGCCGGTCCTGCACCGGATTGAGCCCGAGGCTGCCCGAATAGCCGATGTCGGCCGCGTAGCCCTTGTGGACCGGTGCCATGTCGAGGATGAACGGCATCCCCGGCTCCAGCTTCCGGTTGGTCGGGAAGAACTGCAGCGGGATCTTGAAGTTCGCGAAGGCGGTGCGGTCCCCGAACCAGGCGAAGGGCAGGTGGAACCAGTCCCGTACCCCGCGCTCCCGCAGCCACTCGCGCTGCATCCGCGCGGCCTCGCGCTCGGTCACCCCGGGCCGCAGCTGGGCAGCGACGGCCTCGGCGCACTCGTACGCCAGGCGCTGCACCTCTCTGAAGCCGCTCAGGTCGGCGGAGCGTCGTCCGGAGGGTCCCGCGGTGCGTTGCTTGGTGTCCCCAGCCATCTCAGCCCGTCCATCCGTGTAGCCGTACGCGCCCGTAAGTTGACACTGATGAATGTGACAATGACCGGAGATCACGTCAAGGGTCGTGCACGGACCTGTGGACAAAGTTGTCGGGTCCACATCAGCCTCCAGTACGGGCATGTACGCCTGAAGGCTGAGACCGGATCCAGCTCCAGGTCTGACGTTTCACGAGAGCTACGCCACTAACGTCGAACCCGTGACTGTCATCGCGACCGAAAGCCTGAGCAAGCGGTACCCCCGAGTGACCGCCC
Source organism: Streptomyces sp. BF23-19 (assembly GCF_041106355.1). Classification (NCBI taxonomy): domain Bacteria; kingdom Bacillati; phylum Actinomycetota; class Actinomycetes; order Kitasatosporales; family Streptomycetaceae; genus Streptomyces; species Streptomyces sp. BF23-19. Next base: position 154,023 of record NZ_JBGBPT010000002.1, read on the forward strand.
TCGACCGGCTCTCCCTGGACATCGGGCCTGGTGTGACCGGCCTCGTTGGTGCCAACGGAGCCGGCAAGTCCACGCTGATCAAGATTCTGCTGGGACTGTCCCCCGCCACCGAGGGCAGCGCCGCCGTGCTCGGCCTCGACGTCCACACGCATGGCAGCGCCATCCGTGAACGCGTCGGCTACATGCCCGAGCACGACTGCCTGCCACCCGACGTCTCGGCCACCGAGTTCGTCGTCCACATGGCGCGCATGTCCGGGCTGCCACCGACCGCGGCCCGCGAGCGCACCGCCGACACCCTGCGCCACGTCGGGCTGTACGAGGAGCGCTACCGCCCCATCGGCGGCTACTCCACCGGCATGAAGCAGCGCGTCAAGCTCGCCCAGGCCCTCGTCCACGACCCCCAGCTGGTGCTCCTCGACGAGCCCACCAACGGCCTGGACCCGGTCGGCCGCGACGAGATGCTCGGCCTGATCCGCCGGATCTACACCGACTTCGGCATCTCCGTCCTGGTCACCTCCCACCTCCTCGGCGAGCTGGAGCGGACCTGCGACCACGTGGTCGTCGTCGACGGCGGCAAGCTGCTGCGCTCCAGCTCCACCAGCGACTTCACCCAGATCACCACGACCCTCGCGGTCGAGGTCACCGACTCCGACACGCACCCGGACGGCACCGCCGCCCTGCGCAAGGCGCTCACCGAGGCCGGCGTCACCCTGCACATCGGCGAGGAGCAGGGCCTGCCCGGAGCCGGCCACATCCTCCTCGTCGAGGCCACCGGCGAGGAGACCTACGACACCGTCCGCGACACCGTCGCCGACCTGGGCATCGGCCTGGTCCGCATGGAGCAGCGCCGTCACCACATCGCGGAGGTCTTCCGCGACAACGACCAGCCCTCGCCCACCGTCCAGCAGAAGGGAGCCGGTTCCGATGGCGCCTGACACCTCCACCCAGATCCACAACATCGGCTACCGGTCCTACGACGGACCCCGGCTCGGCCGCGCCTACGCCCGCAAGTCGCTGTTCTCGCAGTCCCTGCGCGGCGCCTTCGGACTCGGCCGCTCCGCCAAGTCCAAGGTCCTGCCGATGCTCCTCTTCGCGGTGATGTGCGTACCCGCGCTGATCATCGTCGCGGTCGCCATCGCGGTGCCCGGCTCCACCGACCTGCCGATCAAGTACACGACGTACGCCCTGACCACCCAGGTGATCATCGGCCTCTTCCTCGCGTCGCAGGCGCCGCAGTCCGTCTCGCGCGACCTGCGCTTCAAGACCGTTCCGCTCTACTTCTCGCGGCCCATCGAGCGCGTCGACTACGTCGTGGCCAAGTACGCGGCCATGGCTTCGGCCCTGTTCATCCTCACCGCGACCCCGCTGCTGATCATGTGGATCGGCTCGCTCCTGGCGAAGTTCGACTTCGGCCACCAGACAGAAGGATTCGGGCAGGGACTCGTGTCGGTTCTGCTGCTGTCGCTGCTCTTCGCGGGCCTCGGCCTGGTCATGGCCGCGCTCACCCCGCGCCGCGGGTTCGGCGTCGCCGCGATCATCGCGGTGCTCCTGATCCCGTTCGGCGCGGTGACCGCGGTCCAGGGGATCTCCTACAGCACCGGGAACACCGAAGCCATCGAGTGGATGGGCCTGTTCTCCCCGATCACCCTCATCGACGGCGTACAGACCGCGTTCCTGGGCGCGACCTCCGCCTTCCCCGGCGGCGAGGGTCCCTCGGCCGGCACCGGCGTCGTCTACCTGCTCGTCGCCCTCGGCCTCATCGTCGGCTCCTACGCCGCCCTGATGGCCCGCTACCGGAAGGCCGGGCTGTGACCACCATCCACATCGACCACACCTCCCGCTGGTTCGGGAACGTCGTCGCCGTCAACGACGTGACCATGAGCATCGGCCCCGGCGTCACCGGGCTCCTGGGTCCCAACGGCGCCGGGAAGTCCACCCTCATTAACATGATGGGCGGATTCCTCGCTCCCTCCACGGGCACCGTCACCCTCGACGGTGCGCCGATCTGGCAGAACGAGCAGGTCTACAAGCAGATCGGTGTCGTGCCCGAGCGCGAGGCCATGTACGACTTCCTCACGGGCCGGGAGTTCGTCGTCGCCAACGCCGAACTCCCCGGCCTCGACGACACGGCCGCCCAGCGGGCGCTCGCCACCGTCGAGATGGAGTACGCCCAGGACCGCAAGATCGCCACGTACTCCAAGGGCATGCGCCAGCGCGTGAAGATGGCCTCGGCCCTCGTCCACGACCCGGCCGTCCTGCTCCTCGACGAGCCGTTCAACGGCATGGACCCGCGCCAGCGCATGCAGCTCATGGACCTGCTGCGGCGCATGGGCGACGCGGGACGCACCGTCCTGTTCTCCTCCCACATCCTGGAGGAGGTCGAGCAACTCGCCTCGCACATCGAGGTGGTCGTGGCCGGCCGGCACGCCGCCTCCGGCGACTTCCGCAAGATCCGCCGCCTGATGACGGACCGCCCGCACCGGTACCTCATCCGCTCCTCCGACGACCGGGTCCTCGCCGCGGCCCTGATCGCCGATCCCTCCACCGCCGGCATCGAGGTCGACCTCAAGGAAGGCGCGCTGCGCATCCAGGCCGTCGACTTCGGCCGCTTCACCGAGCTGCTGCCCCGCGTGGCCCGGGAGCACGGCATCCGGCTGCTGACGGTCTCGCCCTCCGACGAGTCCCTCGAGTCGGTCTTCTCCTACCTCGTCGCGGCCTGAAAGGAGCTGGCACCCATGTACGAACCCACCGTTGCCCGGCTCACCTACCGGGCCCTGCTCGGCCGGCGCCGCGCGCTGATCCTCTTCGCGCTGCCCGCCCTGTTGATCGTCATCGCCCTCGTCGTCCGTGGCTTCGTCGGCGTGGACGACAAGGTCGCGGCCGACCTCCTCGGCGGCTTCGCCCTCGCCACCATGGTTCCGCTGATCGGCGTCATCGCCGGTACCGGAGCCATCGGTCCCGAGATCGACGACGGCTCCATCGTCTACCTGCTCGCCAAGCCGGTGAAGCGTCCGAAGATCATCATGACCAAGCTGATCGTGGCGATCTCCGTCACGATGGTCTTCTCCGCGATCCCCACCCTGATCGCCGGATTCATCCTCAACGGAAACGGTCAGCAGATCGCCGTCGCCTACACGATCGCCGCCCTCGTGGCCTCGATCGCCTACAGCGCGCTGTTCCTGCTGCTCGGCACCGTCAGCCGGCACGCGGTGGTCTTCGGCCTGGTCTACGCCCTGATCTGGGAGTCGCTCTTCGGCAGCCTGGTTTCCGGAGCCAAGACCCTCAGCGTCCAGCAGTGGGCCCTGTCCGTCGCCGAGAAGGTCGCCGGGAACGGGTACGTCGACGCCACCGTCGGCCTGCCCACCGCCGTGATCCTGCTCTGCGCGGTCACCGTCGCCGCCACTGTCTACGCGGGCCAGAAGCTCCGCCGCCTCACCCTGGCGGGCGAGGAGTAGTCCCCGCCGCACCGCACACGAATCTGTGCCCCGCCCGGCCCACCGGCCGGGCGGGGCACAGATTCGCGCGGCATCATCGGTGCATGGTCGCGCACACCGAGCCGGAGCCGTCCAGGCCACTGCGGTCCTGGATACGCTCCTCGCCCGGAACGCACATCTGGCTTCTGATCATCGCCGTCACCAGCGTCATCGTCGCGATCGCACCCGACCAGGTCGACAGCGTCCTGCTGCACCGCAACAGCAGCAACATCAACCAGCTCGTCAAATACCCCGTCCGGGCGCTCGTCAGCAGTGCCTTCTGGATCGTGAACCCGGCCTCGCTCGCCCTTTACGCCGTGCTCTTCGAGGTGTTCCACGCCCCCGTCGAACGCTGGCTCGGCACCTTGCGCTGGCTCCTGATCGTCGCGACCGCCCACGTCGTCGCCACCCTGGTCAGCCAGAAGATCCTCCTGACGGCCATCCAGGACCACCGGGCCCCGCACAGCATGACCCACGTCGTAGACATCGGCGTCAGCTACGGCCTCGCGGCCTCCATCGGCGTCCTCACCTACCGGCTCCCCGGCCCCTGGAGATGGCTCTACCTCGCCGGAGCGGTCGCCTTCTTCGGGATGCCCCTGGTCACCGGTGGCACCTTCACGGACCTCGGCCACGCGATCGCGCTCTCCGTCGGTCTGCTCTCCTGGCCACTCACCCGCAACGTCGTTTCACGTGAAACATGACCGGCAAGACACCCCTTAACGGCGGCTGTCGTGCGGGTCCGTCGCCGAATCCGGTTCGGCGACGCCGTGCTCCCAGGCCCACGCGGCGATTCCCACCCGGTTGCGGGCCCCCAGCTTGGCCTGGACGTTCGCGATGTGGGTCTTTGCCGTACCCGCGGTGATGAACAGCTCGGCGCCGATCTCGGCGTTGGTGAGCCCCCGCGCCACCAGACGCACGATCTCCACCTCCCGCTCCGTCAGCGGATGCGCCGCGGGTCGGGCGACCGGACCCGCCTGCGCCAGCCGGCTCAGCAGCCGCACCGTGATCTGCGGACTGATCAGTGTGTCCCCCGCCATCGCCGCCCGGACACCCTCGATCAGCAACGCCGGCCCGGACCGCTTCAGTAGAAAGCCGCAGGCGCCGTTGCGGAGCGCGGTGTGCACGTACTCGTCCAGGTCGAAGGTGGTCACCACCACCACCCGCGTCTGCGGCGCCAGCAGCCGGGTCACCTCCAGCCCGTCGAGCCGCGGCATCCGGATGTCCGCGAGCACCACGTCGGGCCGCAGTTCCCGGGCCAGCGCCACCGCGCTCTCCCCGTCCGCGGCCTCCCCCACCACGGTCATGTCCGGCTGTGAGTCCAGGATCAGCCGGAAACCGCTGCGGATGTCATCTTGGTCATCGGCTATCAGGATGCGTGTGGTCACGCCGCCATGATCACCCGAGGGTGCGCCCCTGGGCCGGGAAGACGGCGCAAACCCGCCACCCGCCGTCGGCGCTCGCGCCGGCCCGCAGCGTCCCGCCCGCCGCCTCCACCCTGCCGCGCAGACCGGCCAGCCCCGTTCCGCTCCGCCGCCGCAGCCCCAGTCCCAGCAGTCCCCCCGCGCCCCGGGCCGGCGCCGAGTTGGCCACGCTCAGCTCGATCCCCTCCGCGGCCCGGTGCAGGCGCACCCGTACGACCACCGCCCCGGGCGCGTGCCGGCGTACGTTCGTCAAAGCCTCCACGGCCACCCGGTACGCGGTGGTGTCCGCCTCCCGCGACAACTCCCGGACCGCCGCCGGATCGGCGTCCAGTACCCCGCCCTCGAACCGCTCCACCAGCCCGGGCAGCTCCGAGGTCCCCGGGACGGAGGCGGACCGCGCACCGGCCGCCTCCCGCAGCGCGTGTACCGTCCGGTCCATCGAGGCGAGCGCGCCGAGCCCCGCCGCCTCGATCCGCTCCAGCGCACGGACCGCCTGCTCGGGGTCCTTGTCCGCCACGAACCTGGCCGCCTGGGCCTGCACGACGATGGCGCTCACGTCGTGCGCCACGAAGTCGTGCAGATCCCGGGCCAGTTCCAGCTGCTGGTCCCGTCGGCCGTCCCGGACGGCCTGGCGCATCCGGCTCGCCTGACGGCGTAGATGGCCCCCGGCCGCCAGGGCCCCGAGCGCGGGCACGGCCCAGAACGCCGCTGCCCCGCAGACCTCCAGCCACGACGCCGCCCCCCACATCAGCGGTACCGGCCACAGCGCGACGGCCGCCACGCCCGGCACGGCCGCGCCGGCTCCCGCACGCACCGGGGACCAGCGGGCCACCAGGGCCAGCAGCGGCAACAGCAGACCCACCCAGACCAGCAACCACGCCGGGGGCGCCCCCAGGAACCCCCCGAGGAGGCCGACGACGCCGGCAAGGGCGAGTAACGGGGCGTACGAGGCGCGAAGGTCGAGGGACATGCACCGACCCTACGAGCGCACCCCGGGTACCGGCCATCTGCCGATCGGCAGAGCCGCAGGGACCGTCATGGGGCCCACCGGCCTGCCGATCGGCGGATGGTCGCCAAGGCATCGGTCGACCAGGCTGGAGTCATCAACCAGCGCCTTCTGAAAAGGACTTGGCAGATGACCTCGCACGCCACCGTTCGCGCTTCACACACCGTGCCCGGAGTCTCCCCATGGCTTCGCCGGCTCGCCCAGCTCACCTCGCTGACCGTGCTTCCCAGCTGCGTGTGGCGGCTCGCGATCGCGGTCGGCATTCCCATGGGCTGGGGACCGGGCAGCGATCTGCACCACTCGTACTACCCGGGCCGGGAGTCCTTGGTCCTCGTCTTCGTCTGCGTCCTGCAGGAGTGCCTGGGCCTGCTGAGCCTCGGGCTGGTCCAGCGCTGGGGCGAAGAGCTGCCCGGCTGGATTCCCGTGCTGGGTGGCCGCCGGATCCACCCCCTGGCGGCGGTGGTTCCCGCGGCGCTCGGCGCGATCGCGGTCACCGCCATCACGGTCCTCGGCGCCTGGACGTGGAGCGAGGTCAACGCCGCGAATCCCGATGCGCCCACCGGGCTCGCCCTCCGGATCTTCGACCTGTCCTACATACCCCTGTTGCTCTGGGGTCCCTTGCTCGGCGTGCTCACCGTCGCCTACTGGCGCCGCCGCCGGATCCACGGCTGATGCACGGAAATTCGCTGGTAAGGGACCTGCGGCCGGTGCAGAGTGAGTGGTGCGGGGAGCAACAAAAGGTCCGGGTCAGCCACTTCGAGCGCGCCTCGCGGCGCGGGCTGTCCCGGACCTCTCTCCTACGTCGTGCGCGTTACGCGGCGCCCAACAGACGCTCCAGCACCACCGCGATGCCGTCCTCCTCGTTGGAGGTCGTCACCTCGTCGGCCACGGCCTTGAGCTCGGCATGGGCATTGGCCATCGCCACCCCGTGCGCGGCCCAGCCGAACATCGGGATGTCGTTGGGCATGTCACCAAAGGCGATCGTCTCCGCCGCCTTCACCTTCAGCCGGCGCGCGGCCAGCGACAGGCCCGTGGCCTTGGTCAGACCCAACGGCAGGATCTCGACGATGCCGGGACCCGCCATGACGATGTCGACCAGGCTGCCCACCGTTTCCCGGGCCACCTTGACGAGAGCGTCGTCGTCCAGCTCCGGGTGCTGGATGTAGAGCTTGTTCAGCGGAGCCGCCCAGAGCGCCTTGGCATCCTCCAGGTAGAGGGCCGGGAGGCCTTCCTGCACCTGGTACCCCGGCCCGAACAGGACCTCGCCGTCCACCCCGTCCCGGCTGGCCGCCAGGGCCAGCGGGCCGACCTCGGCCTCCAGCTTCGACAGCGCCAGACCGGCCAGCTGCCGGTCCAGGGTCACCGAGGTCAGCAGCCGGTGCGCACCCGCGTCGTAGACCTGCGCGCCCTGCCCGCACACGGCGATCCCCTTGTAGCCGAGATCGTCCAGTACGTGCCGGGTCCAGGGCACGGCCCGACCGGTGACGATGATGTGCGCCGCGCCCGCCGCGGTGGCCGCGGCGAGCGCTTCACGGGTGCGTTCCGAGACGGTGTCGTCGCCACGCAGCAGCGTGCCGTCGAGATCGGTCGCGACGAGTTTGTACGGGAACGGGGCCGGGCTCACTTGGTGATCGGCTCCAGGACCTCGCGGCCACCGAGGTAGGGACGGAGTACCTGCGGCACCCGTACCGAACCGTCGGCCTGCTGGTGGTTCTCGAGGATCGCGACGATCGTGCGCGGTACGGCGCACAGCGTGCCGTTCAGCGTGGACAGCGGCTGGGTCTTCTTGCCGTCGCGGTAGCGGATCGACAGGCGGCGGGCCTGGAAGCTGTCGCAGTTCGAGGCCGAGGTCAGCTCGCGGTACTTGCCCTGGGTGGGGATCCACGCCTCGCAGTCGAACTTGCGCGAGGCGGAGGACCCCAGGTCACCGGTGGCGACGTCGATCACCTGGAACGGCAGCTCCAGAGCGGTCAGCCACTGCTTCTCCCATTCCAGGAGCCGCTGGTGCTCGGCTTCGGCTTCCTCCGGCGCGACGTACGAGAACATCTCGACCTTGTCGAACTGGTGGACGCGGAAGATGCCGCGGGTGTCCTTGCCGTACGTACCGGCCTCGCGGCGGAAGCACGGGGAGAAGCCGGCGTACCGCAGCGGCAGCTTGTCGGCGTCGATGATTTCGTCCATGTGGTACGCGGCGAGGGGGACCTCGGAGGTGCCGACCAGGTAGAAGTCGTCCTTCTCCAGGTGGTACACGTTCTCCGCGGCCTGGCCGAGGAAGCCGGTGCCCTCCATGGCCCGCGGGCGGACCAGCGCCGGGGTCAGCATCGGGATGAAGCCGGCCTCGGTGGCCTGGGCGATGGCCGCGTTGACCAGCGCCAGCTCCAGCAGGGCGCCCACACCGGTCAGGTAGTAGAAGCGCGAGCCGGAGACCTTGGCGCCCCGCTCCACGTCGATGGCGCCCAGCAGTTCGCCGAGCTCCAGGTGGTCCTTGGGCTCGAAGCCCTCGGCGCCGAAGTCGCGGATGGTGCCGTGGGTCTCCAGGACGGTGAAGTCCTCTTCGCCGCCGACCGGGACGTCCTCGTGGACGATGTTGCCGAGCTGGAGGAGGAGCTGCTTGGCGGCTTCGTCGGCCTCGTTCTGCTCGGCCTCGGCGGCCTTGACGTCCTGCTTGAGCAGCTCGGCCCTCTTCAGCAGCTCGGCCCGCTCCTCGGGGGAGGCCTTGGGGATGAGCTTGCCGAGGGACCTCTGCTCATTGCGCAGTTCGTCGAAGCGCATGCCGGAGGACCTGCGGCGCTCGTCGGCGGAGAGCAGCGCGTCGACGAGTTCGACGTCCTCTCCACGGGCGCGCTGCGAGGCGCGGACACGGTCAGGGTCTTCACGGAGCAGCCGGAGGTCAATCACCCCTCCAGGCTACCGGGCGGGGCTTCCCGGGATCACATCGATATCACGCTGCGTGTCGCTATGTCCTAATTGCAACGAATGGATAAGTCTTGACGGCTGACCGGAAGTGGTCCTTCTCGGAGCGTCAATAAAAGCGGTCCCATTCCCCGAAAAGGGGCAGAATGCCGGCGGTCGGGCGGGCCCTGAGCAGGGCCGTAGGGGCTTCTTGTCCACAGGAATTGCCGTGGTCCGCATCTTATCCACAGGCTGTGTGCTGCCTCTGTGGACACAGGAATAGATCATTCCTGATCGGTGGATGGCCGGGACGAATCAGGGTTCAAACCACCCTCACACACTCATTCGGGTGGGAATGACTCGCCCCAAAGAGTTGATCGGCGATGCGGAGGTGACACCGTTCACCTCCCGCTCCCCAGAGCGAAACCTGAGCCACTCGGGCGATTTGTCGACCTTGTCGCATCGTTCTGTCGACTTGTCCCCAGGTCCCCAACTCCGCCTGTGGATAACTCTGTGGACAGTGGACGCCGGTCCTAGGCCCGCCCGTCGAGGCAACGCCCCAGCCAGTCGGAGGCGGCGGTGAAGTCACCGTCGGAGGTCCCGGGTCGAGGAGCCCGGACATCACTCTGAGCGACACCGGCGCGAGGGTAGGAACCGAGGAAGCGGACCTGGGGGCAGGTCCGCTTGAGGCCCATGAGCGCCTCGCTGACCCGCCGGTCGGAGATGTGCCCCTCGGCGTCGACGGCGAAGCAGTAGTTGCCGATGCCCTGTCCGGTCGGACGGGACTGGATCAGCATCAGGTTCACCCCACGGACCGCGAACTCCTGAAGGAGCTCCAGCAGCGCACCGGGGTGGTCGTCGCCGAGCCACAGCACGACGGAGGTCTTGTCCGCGCCGGTCGGAGCGGCCGGCCGGGCGGGGCGTCCGACCAGGACGAAACGGGTCTCGGCGTTCTCCGCGTCGTGGATCTCGGTCACCAGCGGAACGAGTCCGTAGGTGGCCGCGGCGAACTCACCCGCGAAGGCGGCGTCGAAGCGGCCCTCCTGGACCAGCCGGGCGCCGTCGGCGTTCGAGGCGGCCGACTCCCACACCGCGTCGGGCAGGTTCGCCCGCAGCCAGTTCCGCACCTGCGGCTGGGCGACCGGGTGCCCGGTGACGGTCTTGACGTCCGACAGGGCGGTTCCGGGCCGCACGAGCAGCGCGAAGGTGATGGGCAGCAGCACCTCGCGGTAGATCATCAGCGGTTCGCCCGAGGCCAGCTCGTCGAGGGTGGCGGTGACCCCGCCCTCCACCGAGTTCTCGATCGGGACGAGGGCGGCGGCCGCCTCGCCGTTGCGCACGGCGTCCAGGGCGGCCGGGACCGACACCATCGGGACGAGTTCCCGGGTCGCGGCTTCCGGCAGGGTGCGCAGAGCGGCCTCGGTGAAGGTGCCCTCGGGACCGAGATACGTGAAGCGGGTGGCTGACATGCGATCAGCCTAATGCCGGGGTGCTGCCCGCCGGGTTGCTGTTCATCCTTCGAGCAGCCGCTGCCCCACGTACTCGCCGCTGCGGGGACCGGGCGGAACCGCGTACAGGCCGCTGGACTCGTGCCGGATGAACTGCGACAGCGCGTCGCCGCGATCGAGCTTGCGCTGAACGGGTACGAACCCGCGCAGCGGATCGGCCTGCCAGCAGACGAAGAGGAGCCCGGCGTCGGGAGCGCCGTCGGGGCCGATCCCGTCGTGGAAGGAGAAGGGCCGCCTCAGCATGGCGGCCCCGCCGTTCTGCTCGGGGGCGGAGATCCGCGCGTGCGCGTTGGACGGGATGACGGGCTTCCCGTCGGAGCCGATCTTGTCGAGCGCCATTTCGGTGGTCTCGCCGCCCCCGGTCAGCGGGGCGCCGGTGGCCTTCGTACGCCCGATGACCTGCTCCTGCTGCGCGAGGGACTGCTTGTCCCAGTCGTCGAGGAGCATGCGGATGCGCCGGACGACGGCGTACGAGCCGCCGGCCATCCAGGCGTGCTCGGCGGGCCCGGGGCCGGTGCCGGGCACGAAGATCCGCTTGTCGAAGTCGGGCTCCGAACGCTTCGGGTTGCCGGTGCCGTCGATCTGGCCCATCAGGTTGCGGGCGGTCATCGGGGTGCCGGTGGCGCCCGGAGACCGGTTGAAGCCGTTCATCTGCCAGCGGACGCGGGCGGCCTCCCCGGCGTCCTTCTGCAGGGCGCGCAGCGCGTGGAAGGCGACGAGGCCGTCGTCGGCGCCGATCTGGACCCACAGGTCGCCGTTGCTGCGCTGGGCGTCCAGCCGGTCCGAGGAGAAGTCCGGCAGCGGGTCGAGGGCCGCGGGACGGCGTGCCGACAGGCCGGTGCGCTCGAAGAAGGAGTGGCCGAAGCCGAAGGTGACGGTGAGGGAGGACGGACCCGCGTCCAGCGCGATCCCGCTGTCGGAGGTCGCGGCGGTCTCGCCCGCCATCAACCGCCGGGCGGTGTCGGACCAGCGCCGCAGCAGCGCGGCGGCCTCCGTACGGCCCGCCCCGGAGGTGAGGTCGAAGGCGACGAGGTGCCCCTTGGCCTGCAGCGGGGTGGTGATGCCGGCCTGGTGGTCCCCGTCGAAGGCCACCTGGGTGGCGCCGAGGGACGCCAGACTGCCGGCCGCTCCGCGGGCGGAGCCGCTCCCGGAGTCGTCCAGCACGGAGTGCGCCAAGGCGCCGCCTGTGGTGCCGAGGGCGATCCCGACGGCGCCTGCGGCGCCGACGGTACCCAGCAGCCGGCGCCGGGAGATCTCGATGTCGGGGTTGGTCTCGGTCACGCTGGTCAGCCGATCTTCACAGTCTTCTGGACGGTGGTCTGGTCGATGTCGGAGGTACGGACGGTCACGTCGATGCGCCATTCACCCGCGAGCGGCAGCTGGACGCCGGAGGCGGTCCAGTGTCCGGGGGCGGCCCGCTCGGGGACGAGCGGCAGGGGGCCGACGTCCTTGGCGGGAAGAGTGAACGCGACCTTGATCTCGGGGAGGTCGAAGGGGGTGCCGTCGGCGGATTCGGACCACAGGTGCAGGGTGTTCGCGCCGACCCGTCCCGGGTCGAGTTCGAGCCGGACGGACCCCTTGCCGTTCGGGCCACCGGTGTCGAAGGGCAGGGTGATCTTGACGGCTCGGTCGGGGACGGCTGTGGCGGTGGAACCGCGGCCCGCCTCCCGCTCCACGGTCCGCCCGGGTTCGGTACTGGTGAGCACGGTGGTGACGGCGAGCAGGATCACGGCGATGGCCGCTTCGGCGAGGACGGAGCGGCGCAGGCCGGCGCGGTCCGGGTCGGCGTCCCGCACCCGCTTCTCCAGCGCGCTCTCGCGAGCGGCCCGCTGCCGGGCGAGCTGGGCGGCCCGCTCCGGGTCCGCGGGGACGGCCACGGGCTCTGTTTCACGTGAAACACCGGAGCCTTCGGAGGTGGCACCCGGGGCTGTTTCACGTGAAACATCGTCGGCCGTCTGCCCGACGGCCGCGACGGATGCGAGGGCGGCCTCGGCATCCGTCGGGGCCTCGGCGAGCCGCGCCGTCCACTTGCGGGACACGTAGGCGATGCCGAGGAGGACGGCGACCAGGCCGACCTTGAGGAGCAGCAGCTGCCCGTAGTCGGTGCCGGTGAGGGCGGACCAGCTGCCGAGCTGCCGCCAGGACTGGTAGACGCCGGTGACGGCGAGCACCAGGACACTGACGAACGCGACCCGGGAGAAGCGCCGGACGGCCGCGCGCTCGATCCCGGGGACCTTGTGGAGGGCGACGAGCAGCGCGGCGAGACCGCCGAGCCACGTGGCGACGGCCATCAGGTGCAGGATGTCCGCGGGCATGGCGATACCGGGCTGGATACCGGTGGAGGCGTGCTCGGAGAGGGCCCAGGTGGCGGCGATACCGCCGGCCACGACGGCTCCGCCGATGGCCAACCCGAAGGTGAGATCGCTGGTGTCGTCCGGCCGGTCGGCCTCATCGGCCGGATCCACCTCATCGGCCCCGTCGGCCTGGTCGGACCCGCCGGCCTCCGCCTCGGCCCGGTCGGCCTCATCGGGTCCGAGGCCCGCCACACGGCGTGCGTAGACGCCGAAGAGGACCGCGACGAACAGGGCGGCAGCCCCCAGCAGGAGCAGCCTGGAGACGAGCGAGGCCCCGGTCTTGGTCTCCAGGACGGCCCGGAGCCCGTTGAGGTCGAACACGTCGGAGAAGCTCCCGGACCCGGTGTACGGGGTCCGCAGCACCAGCATGGCGAGGGTGGCCGCGGTCAGGGTGACCCAGGCACGCACGACGAGCTTCTGGAGCGGCCGTTCGGCGGCGCCCCGGCGCCAGCACAACAGGATGAAGGCGGCGCCGCCCACGAGGACGGTGAACCCGGCGTAGGCGGCGTAGCGGGCGATCCCGTAGGCGATACCGACGGGGCCACCGCCGGCCTGCGCAGTGGGCAAGGAGACATCGGTGGCCGAGGGCGCGCCGATGGAGAAGGTGAAGGCGCCCGAGATCGGATGGCTGTCGGCCGAGACGGCTTGCCAGGCGACGGTGTAGGTGCCGTTCGGCAGCCCGGTGTGCAGCGCGGTGCCGTAGCGGACGGTGTTCCCGCTGCACATGTCCCGCAGCTCGCCGGTGTCCACGCGTGTGCCCTGGGGATCCAGGACGCGGATCGAGTCGTCGCCCATGGCGACCTGCTCCGAGAAGGAGAGTGTGACCTGGGCGGGGGCCGTGGCGACCACCGCCCCGTCCGTGGGGTCGCTCGCGGTGAGTGCGGCGTGCGCCGTGGCCGGTGCGGCCGCGGTGAACAGGGTTGCCAGCAGGGTTGCGAGGACCAGCGCGAGCCGCGGCAGGAATGCCGTGACACGGGCGCGGGCCGTGGAGGGGGCGGGGGCGGTGGCCGTCATGGCGTGTGAGCTCCTCGGTCCGTCAGTGGTGGTTGCCGGACGTGGTGGTCGGAGCCTGGGCGTTGTACGTCCGGTCCTTCACGTCCAGCTCGACCTTGACCGGACCGGCCTTCTCGAAGTGGAGCTCGACGCTGACCTTGTCACCGACCTTGGGAGTGCTCTTGAGCCCCATGAACATGATGTGGTTGCCGCCGCGCTCCAGCCGGAGCTCGCCGTTCGCCGGCACGTCCATCGACTGGACCTGCTGCATCTTCTGGTCCTTGGTCTCGTGGATCTGAAGATCGTCGGAGAGCGAGGAGGTGGCGCCGGTGAGCTTGTCGGCGGTCTCGGAGCCGTTCTTGACGACCAGGAACCCGCCGGCCATCTTGTCGTTCACGGGCTCGGGCATGAAGGCGCCGCTGACGGTCATCTTCGGCTCGGCCTCGCCCGAGCAGCCGGATATGGCGAGCATTGCCGTCAGGGAGAGGGCGGCGGCCAGGGTGCGGGTGGTGCGGGCGTTCACGGGTTCTCCCCCTTGATGAGCTTCGGCAGGTCCTTGGTGTAGTCGTCGACGGTGGTGCCCTCGCCGTAGAGGACGTAGCCCTCGTCGGTCTTGGGCGAGAACGCGATGACCTGGGCGCCGTGCATGGAGATGACGTCGCCGTTGGCCTCCTTCTTCGCGGCCTCGATACCGATGCCGAGCGTGCGGGCGGCGGCCTGGATGCTCGCGAAGTCCCCGGTGAGTCCGACGAAGGCGGGGTCCTGCCCCTTGAGCCACGCGCCGAGGGCCTCGGGAGTGTCCCTCTCGGGGTCCGTGGTGACGAAGACGACCTGGAGGTTGTCCTGGTCGGCCTTGGGGAGTGCCTTCTTGGCGACGGCGATGTTGCTCATCGTCAGCGGGCACACGTCGGGGCAGCTGGTGTAGCCGAAGTAGATGAGGGTGGGCTTGCCCTTGGTCCGCTCGCGCAGGTTCCACGGCTTGCCGGTGGTGTCCGTGAGGACGAGCTCGGGCTTGCCGAAGGGGCGGTCCAGCACGGTCGCGGCCTTGGTGTTGCTCTGGCCGCCGGCGATCTGGGTGACCCCGCCGGGCTTGGCGGACTCACCCCCGCAGGCGGTGAGGGTGAGTACGGCCGCCGCGAGCAGCGCGGCGACCGTCACACGTGTGGTGCGCATGAAGAAATGTCCCTGGGATCGGGGTGCTACGGACGTATCGGAGTGGCAGCGCCCATCGGGCGCGGCAGGTCAGGCGGAGCGGCGGCGCGAGGCGATGCCGAAGGCGACACCGCCGAGCCCGACGACGATGCCGGCGACGCCGAGGACGCGCGCGGTGGTGTCGGAGCCGTGTTCGGCGGCGGCCTTGTCGTGGCCGTGCTCGGCGTCCTTGTCGGCGTTCTTCGGCTCGTCGGCCTTCGCACCGCTGTCGTGGTGGTCGTCGCCCTTGGGGGCGGTCAGCTTGAGGACGGGCGCGGGGTTCTGCGGCTCCGCGGCGCCTTCCTTGGCCTCCTCGATCCAGCGGACGACCTCGCCGTTGTCGTAGGTCTGGATCGACTTGAAGACCATCTGGTCGACGTTCTCGGGCAGCTTGCCGACGGAGAGCGGGAACTGCTGGAACTTGCCGGGCTCGATCTTGCCGCCGGACCAGGTCACCTTGGTGACCGCCTTGGTGATCTGCTTGCCGTGCACGGTGAGCGGCTTGTCGAGGTCGCTCGTCTCGACCTTCACGGTCCAGCCGGGAACGTCCTGCGGCATGACGGAGCTGAGCGGCTGGTCGATCGGGAAGTTGACCTCCAGCTGGGTGGTCGACGCGTTGTCCCGCTCGTTGGGAACCTTGAAGTTGATCGTCGCGTAGCCGCCCTTGGCCGCCTCACCGGCGGGCTGCACGCCGACGTGGGCGAAGGCCGGGCCGGAGAGGAGGAGGACGGAACCGGCGGCGATGGCGGCGGCGATGGAGACGCGAGAGGTCTTCATGGCAGGAACACTCCACGGAAGCAGTGGTGACGGTTGCTCCGCGCACGGGCGCGCACGGAGTTCGCGGCACCGGTATCCCGCTCTGTGTCCGGGAAGGAGGGTGCCGCGTCAGGCTGCGAGGGCGAACGCCACGGGTGGGCCGCGCCGGATCACCGTGTGCTGGAGTGCTTCCCGCCCCGTGCAGCGGGCGGGGTCGGACCCGGTCCGCAGGTCCTGCGGGGTGCGGGGGGCCGAGACCTGCAGCCCGGTGCCGAGGGCGCGTACGAGGGCGAGCGCGGCGCGCAGCGGGCGTATCGGGGCGGCTTCGGCGGAGCGACGGGACAACTCGACCAGCCGGAAGAGCGCGGCGTCGCCGCGACCGAGCAGCCAGCCCGCGGCGAGTGCGGCCAGCAGGTGACCGGCCAGCATGGCCGGGCTGAACAGGCCGGTCGCGGGTGCCATGGTGACGGCCTGTGCCACGTGCGCGTGCGCTTCGTGTCCCTGTGTCACGGCCTGCCCGGCTTGCGCGGCCTGTGCCGTCTGCTCGGCCAGGGCGGCCGGGTCCAGGCCCGCGGCTTCCAGGATCTGCCGGGCGTCGGCCGGGCTGAGCGGTACGGAGTTGCCCCCGCACACCAGCCGTGCGGCGAGTTCGGCGAGCGAGGCGTCGGCGGTGCCTGCCGGAGCCTGCGCGGCCGCGGCGCTGTGCTGACCGAGGCCGAACATGGCGTGCAGGCCGAGTTGTCCGACGGTGAGCCCGGCGACGATGCCGGGCAGCGTCCGCCGACGGCCCGCGAGCAGGGCGGCGACCGCGAAGACGGCGAGGAAGCCGAGGCACAGAGACCACCAGGGCACGGTGGCGCAGGACGCCAGGGCGTGCCCGATCGCGGACAGCACGACACAGACCGCGGTGAACACCGCGGCCCGGATCAGCCGGAGGCCGGCTCCGGCGTGCGTCGCGTGGGGGTCAGACATGGCCGGGCCATCATCGCACTGCGCTCAGGCCCTTCATACGGCAGGTCCGGAAGGTCCGCATGAGTCCTCTGTGCGAGGGCGTCCGGGCCCACCGCGGGCGGCCGCATACACCGTTCCCCGGGAGAGCCGCGTCGGCCGGACGGGCGTATTGAGGTCTCGGACGGTCGCAGGGCGCTTACGCCCCCTCGCGGGCGGCAATACGTAACCGTATGAGCATCTGGTGGTCTCTCCACTTGAGGCGCGAAGCCGCGAGCGTGCCGCTCGCCAGGCGACTGCTGCTGGGGACGATGGAGACCGCGGGGGTGGACCCGGACATCTCCTTCGATCTCTCGGTGGCGCTGAGCGAGGCGTGTGCGAACGCGGTGGAGCACGGCGGGGGTGGCGAAATCCCGGACGATACCGAGGCGTACCACGTCACGGCCTATCTGGACGGGGATTGCTGCCGCATCGAGGTGACCGATTCCGGTCCGGGGTTTCCGCCCGCGACGGTGGCCCGCCGCAGACCCTCCCTGGCCGAACACGGCCGGGGCCTGCACCTGATCGCCGAACTCGCCGACCACGTCCGCTTCCGCAACCGGCCGGGCCGCGGTGCGGTGGTGAGCTTCGACAAGATGCTGAAGTGGCGCGACGACGCGCTCCTGAAGGTGTCGTAGGTGTCGTAGGCGCCCTGGATGTTCTGGGCGACCTCGATGTCTTGGCGCCCCGGCGGTCCCGGGAACGCCGACGGGCGGGACCCCGTGGAGGAATCCCGCCCATCCGTGCGCAACGCGGAGGCCTCAGCCCTTCAGGCGTGCCATCCAGGCCTCGACGTCGGTCGAGGTGCGGGGCAGGCCCTTGGACAGGTTCCGGTTGCCGTCCTCGGTGACGAGGATGTCGTCCTCGATGCGGACGCCGATGCCGCGGTATTCCTCGGGCACCGTGAGGTCGTCGGCCTGGAAGTAGAGGCCCGGCTCGACGGTGAGGCACATGCCCGGCTCCAGGGTGCCGTCCACATACGCCTCGCGGCGGGCGGCGGCGCAGTCGTGGACGTCCATGCCGAGCATGTGGCCGGTGCCGTGCAGGGTCCAGCGGCGCTGCAGGCCCAGCTCCAGGACCCGCTCGACCGGGCCCTCCAGCAGGCCCCATTCGACGAGCTTCTCGGCTAGCACGTGCTGGGAGGCGTCGTGGAAGTCGCGGAACTTCGCACCCGGTTTCACCGCGGCGATGCCGGCTTCCTGGGAGTCGTACACGGCGTCGTAGATCTTGCGTTGGATGTCGGTGTACGTGCCGTTGATCGGCAGGGTGCGGGTGACGTCGGCGGTGTAGAGGGTGTGGGTCTCGACGCCGGCGTCGAGCAGCAGGAGGTCGCCGGAGCGGACGTCGCCGTCGTTGCGGACCCAGTGCAGGGTGCAGGCGTGCGGGCCGGCGGCGCAGATGGAGCCGTAGCCGATGTCGTTGCCCTCGACGCGGGCGCGCAGGAAGAAGGTGCCCTCGATGTAGCGCTCGGAGGTGGCCTCGGCCTTGTCGAGGACCTTCACGACGTCCTCGAAGCCGCGGACGGTGGAATCGACGGCCTTCTGCAGCTCACCGATCTCGAACGTGTCCTTCACGGCGCGGGCCTCGGAGAGGTAGACGCGCAGTTCCTCGTCGCGCTCCTTGGTCACCTTGTCGGTGAGGGCGGACTCGATCACCGAGTCGTGGCCGCGCACCGCGCGGACGGGGCCCTCGGCCTCGGTGAGGGCCTCGGCGAGCTCGCGGACGTCCTTCGCGGGGATGCCCAGGAGCTGCTCGGCCTCGGCGAGGGAGTGGCGGCGGCCGACCCACAGCTCGCCCTGGCCGGACAGCCAGAACTCGCCGTTCTCCCGGTCGGAGCGCGGCAGCAGGTAGATGGTGGCGATGTGCCCGGCCGGGCCGGTGGGCTCCAGGACCAGGACGCCGTTCTCGGTCTGGTCGCCGGTGAGGTACGCGTACTCGGTCGAGGCGCGGAAGGGGTACTCGGTGTCGTTCGAGCGGGTCTTCAGGCGGCCCGCGGGGATGACGAGACGCTCACCGGGGAAGCGCCGGGACAGCGCGTCACGGCGGGCGAGGGTGTGCGCGGCCTGGGCGATGGGCTCCAGCCCGTGCAGCTCGGTGTCGGCCCAGCCGCTGCGCATGTTCTCCGCGAGTTCGTCGCTGACGCCCGGGTACAGACCGTTCTTGCGCTGCTTGTGCGTCTTCTTGGGCTGCTCTTCTTCCGGGGTCTCCGGGGTGAGCTCGTCAGCCACGTCTTCTCCTCAGCTACGACGGTACGGACCTGGGTGTGGACCGCATCCATCGTATGCGTGTACGGGAGAGAGCTGTTCCGAATCGTGCCGTCCGTCACGATTCGGAACATGCTCCGGGCCTCATTCGAACCGGGCCGCGAGCAGCACGATGTCCTCGGGGGCGTCGGTCGGGTTCCCGCCGGGCAGGACGGTCCGCAGGATGTGCTCGCACAGGGCGGCCGGGTCCTCGCGGACGCTGCGGGGGGCCCCCGCGGCCGCGGCGTGCAGCCGGGCGTAGGCCCGGTCCATCGGGTCGCCCGTGTGGTGCAGCAGCCCGTCGGTGTAGAGAAGCACCGTTTCTCCGGGTGCGGGTTCGATCTCCATGCTCGGTGCCTCCCAGCAGGACAGCATCCCCAGGGGCGCGGAGAGCGAGGTCTCCACGTACTCGGTGCGGTGCTCGCCGATCAGCAGGGGCGGGGTGTGCCCGGCTCCGGCCAGGATGATCTTGCTGCCCTGGCCGGCGGACTGCGGCCCCCCGGCGGGTTCGCAGTAGGCGAAGAGCGCGGTGGCGGAGCGGGCGGGCTCGGTGAGGCGCAGCAGCAGTTCCAGGTCGGACAGGACCGCCACCGGGTCCTCGCCCTCCATGACGGCGTAGGCGCGCAGTGATGCGCGCAGCCGCCCCATCGCGGCGACGGCGCTCGGCCCGGAGCCGGTGACGGAGCCGACGGCCAGGCCCAGGGCGCCCTCGGGCAGCGGCAGGGCGTCGTACCAGTCGCCGCCGCCGAGCGGCCCGGTGTGGTGGCGGGCCGCGAGTTGTACCCCGGGGATCCGGGGGAGCCGGCTCGGCAGCAGTTCCTCGGAGACGGTGGCCAGGTGCGAGCGGGAGCGCTCCACCTCCAGCATCCGGGCCAGGTGCTCGGCGGCGTGTCGCACGTACAGCCCGACGAGGTCGCGCTGGCGGTCGCTCGGCTCGGCCTGCTCGTCGTAGAGCCAGACGGCCGCGCCGAGCCGGCCGGTGGCCTCGGCGGTGAGGGGGAGCGAGTAGCTCGCGGCGTAGCCGAGGCGGGCGGCGACCTCACGGTGGCGGGGGTCCACGGGGGCGGCGAAACCCCCGGTTCCGGGGGGTGCGCCCGGCTCGGGAAGGAATTCGGAGCCGCCCTGGGCGTCGGGCAGACCGTCGAGGATCCGCCCGTAGGAGGTGGCGCTGCGCGGCACGGTCTCGATGTGGCCGAGCTCCGCGTGGCCGAGCCCGAGGCCGATCGTGCTGGTCGGGCCGAGTCCGTCGGAGGGCTCCAGGACGATCAGACCGCGGCGGGCACCGACGAGCGTGGCTCCGGCGCGCAGGAACTCGCGCAGCGAAGTATCGAGGTCACTGGTGCGAGCGAGGCGTTCGGTGAGTTCGTGGAGGGTGGTGAGGTCCGAGACCATGCCCGCCAGCCGGTCCTGGATGACACTGCCCGGGCCGCCGGGCGGAGGTGCCGGTACAGGGGTGGTCCGGGCGGGCGTGGGCGCCGCAGTGTGCGGCGACGCCGTTACTGCTGGATCGATTCCAGCCACTTTCGGCAGATGCGGGGCGCTCATGGCGTCCGCCTTTCCACCTGGTGCGATTCGCCAAATAGCATCGCAAACCCCCAGATCGTGCTGCGCCGCCATCAAGGAATCCACATCTACACGCACACATGGATGCATGTCCAGCATTGCCCAGGTGGGAATCCTGGTGTCCGTGGGGCCGCAACTCACGGTCGAGCCAAGGCTAGAACTTGGCCGGAAAAAGCGGGAAGCGGTCGGTTTTTGCGATCGACTGAGCGGGCTCCGCAGGGGGCTCGGGTACGTACTCGTTGATGCACGGGGCCAGTTGGCGCCGCCGGGAACCACCCGGCGCGGGCCGTCGTCCTTAGCGGCGGCCGCCGGTCCCGGTGGCCGGCGCGGGTCGCGCTCCACCTCCGCGGGACGTTTGATGGACCTGTAAGAAACTGCACGAACCGTGTGAACCTGCTTCTGGCGGACAGTGACGCGAAACCTGTACGTGTGGTGAGACACCGGTTACATGGTGTGATGTGGCCCTCGGCGTTCAACGGAAAGGAACGAGCGCACATGCGCGAGATCCTCGGAAGGCGTCTCCAGCGGCTCCGCGATCGCTTTCAATTCCTGCGCCCCGACCCGGTACAGAGCGACGGCTCATCGGCTCTCCTCGACGCGGCGCTCGTCTGCGCCACCACCTGGCAGTGGCCCGTCCTGCCCGGCGTCGGCCGGTCCGGCTCCGACGGCAAGCGATGTGCCTGCCCCGACCCCGACTGCGCCGTCCCCGGCGCGCACCCCTTCGACCCCGGACTGCTCGCCGCCACCACCGACCCCCGGATGGTGGCCTGGTGGTGGACCAACCGGCCCACCGCCCCCGTCCTGATGGCCACCGGCGGGACCGCCCCGTGCGCGGTGAGCCTGCCGGCCGGCGCGGCCGCGCGCGCCCTCGTACGACTGGACGCGCAGGGCATGCGGCTCGGTCCGGTCGTTGCCACGCCCACCCGCTGGGCGTTGCTGGTGGAGCCCTACTCCCTGGAGCGGCTCGGCGAACTCCTGTACGCGAAGGATCACGTGCCCTCCTCCCTGCGCTTCCACGGTGAGGGCGGCTACCTGTTGCTGCCGCCCTCCGCCGCGTCCAGCGGTGGTCAGGTGCGCTGGGAACGGGAGCCGCGCGCGCAGTCGACGGCGCGGCAGCCGCGGGCACGTTCGGCGCGGGCGCAGGCGCATGCACAGGTGCCGCAGGCGCCGGCGGGAGGCCTCTGGCTGCCCGAGATCGAGGCGGTCGTGGACGCGCTGGTCGAGGCCAGCAGCGGCGCGCCCGGTGGCGGCAGCAGGCTCGCGTACTGACCTGCGGGGCCTGTGAGGATCACTCGTACGGGTGTCAGCGGGACGAGTTTCCAAGGGAATTGGGCGCGGGGATCTCCGCGCCCCATTCCCTCCTCGCTATGTTCGGCGAATGAATCTCCGTCTGATCGGTATCGGCACCGGTGTGTTGATCATCTTGTCGCTCCCGCTCGCCGGCGCGATCGCCGGGCCGGACTTTGCCGGTCAGGATGACGGGAAAGGCGGCGGCCTGCTCTCGGCGCTCGGCCTTTCGGACTCTTCCCGCACATCCCCCGCCGCGCCCGCGCGCTCGGCGCCCACGGCCGACCCGCAGCAGCCCGGTCCGGCCGAGCAGCCCCGTACGGATTCCAGCTGCGGCCCCGAGCTGTCCTCGCCGCACGGGGTGGAAGCACAAACCTGTGTGTTGGTCGGTGAAGGTCAGACGTGGGGCCGGAGTTACTACCGGAACACAAGTGGTCGCGCCCTGGACGCGGTGCTGACGGTGATGGGTCCGGCCGGGCGCACGGTCCAGATCCGGTGCGCGGTGGGCGCGGGTGACGAACCGGGTTTGTGCGAGACGCCGAAGGAGGCTTCGGCCGGCGGCCCGGAGAGTTACTCGGCCGTAGCGGAGTTTGCAGTTCCGGATGATGAAGGGGAACTGCTCTTGAGGTCCGGGAGCAACTCACCGGCACCGGGTGATCGTTGATCGGACCCGGAAAATCAAGGGCCCGGTCGCTGGCGACGGGGGATGCACCAGCGACCGGGCTACAAGAACGGTAACAAGAGATCGCCTGTACGCAAATTCGATCTCCGATATTCAGACACCGATTTGCAGACGATTAGCGGGAGTTGTGACTCCGGTCACCGGCTCCGCGCGGCCGCTCGGTCAGCTGAGCGTCACCTGGCGGTTGGTGAGTCCACCACGTGCCCGGCGCTCCTCCGTGGTCAGCGGGGCGTCCGTGGCCAGAGCCCCGGCCAGCCGCTCCGCGAACTCCGCCGCGGGCTTCTCGACGTCGTCGGCCGTGACCCCGGTGGGCAGGTCCCAGACGGGGACCATCAGGCCGTGGGCGCGGAAGGAGCCGACGAGCTTCGTGCCCTCGCCGAGCGAGGAGGTGCCGGCCGCGTGCAGTCGCGCGAGGGCGTCGAGCAGCTTCTCCTCGGGGTGCGGCATGACCCAGCGCAGGTGGTTCTTGTCCGGCGTCTCGCACCAGTAGGCGGCGTCCACGCCGGTCAGCTTGACGGTGGGAATGGCGGCCGCGTTGGCGCGCTCCAGCGAGGCGGCGATCTCCGGCGAGGCGTTCTGGGCGTTCTCGGATTCCGGAATCCAGAATTCGAAGCCGGTGTGCACAACCGGCTCGAAACCGCCGTCGGCGTCCAGGAGATCCTGAAGTCGGGGACCCTCGGCGGGAACCCGGCGAGCGGCGACCGGCGTACCGGGCTCCGCCACGAGGGCGCGCTCCAGGGTGTCGGCCATGTCGCGGCCGAGGTCCCCGGAGGACGAGTCGTTCTGCAGGCCGAGGAGGACGGACCCGTCGTCGCGGCGCAGCGCGGGCCACGCCATGGGCAGTACGGTCACCAGGGTGACGGAGGGCACGCCCTCGGGCAGACCGCCCTTGAGGGACAGCGGGACGGTGGCGGCGGGCACCAGCTCGCGCAGCGCGACCCAGTCGCACTCGCCCGGCAGTCCTTCGAAGGGGCGCCGTACGTGCTCGGTGACGGCGTGCGCGGCGGCCGCGCCGTGGCAGGCCTTGTAGCGGCGGCCGGATCCGCAGGGACAGGGCTCGCGGGCGCCCACGACGGGGATCTCACCGTTGTTGAGCTGCGGCTTTGCAGTCTTGGCTGCGGGGCGCTTCTTGGCCATCGTGCGTGTCTCCCGGTTGCGGCGGTACGGCGTCGTGTCTGGGCGCGAGCCTAGCCGTTCGTACCGCCGGAACCGGTTGGGTGCGGCCGGGAGCACGGTCGGCGTGCGCTCCCGGACGGCCGCCTGTGCGGATGACCGGTACTGCTGTAGTGCTGTTGTGCACTCGAGTCGTTCGTGCACTCGAGTCGTTCGTGCGGTCGTGCGGTCGTGTTCGTCATACGGTCGGGGATCCCGGTTCAGGGATCCAGGTCGTCGAACGCCGTACTGAAGTCGATCGCCGGGGGCGCAACGCGCGTAGCGAAATCCTCGTGCCGGGGCCCACAGGCAACGATCACCCACACGGTGACCTCACCCGCCGCTCCGTCCCGGACACCCCAGTCCTGGGCCAGGGCGCTGATGATGTTCAGCCCCCGACCGCCCCGTGCGGTGACCGAGGGCGTGGCAGGAACCGGGCGGGTGGGCCCGCCTCCGTCCGTGACCTCGACCGTCAGTCGACCCGCTCTGTCGACGCGCCATGCGGCGCGTATCTCCCCGTCCCCGACTTCCCGAGAGCCGAGCGGCCTGCCGTGTCGGCAGGCGTTGCTGAGCAGTTCGGAAAGGATCAGTACGGCATCGTCCACGACCGATTCGGGCACTCCGCCGATACGCAGTTGCTCGCGCATCCGGTGTCTTGCCTCGCCCACGCCCGCAGGACCATGGCGTACGTCCATGCACGACGACGTGGGCACTTCTTGTGCCACCACCAACGCCACCCCCGGAACCTCCTTAGCCCCACGCATGGTCTGGATGCCCCAATGGCCTGGACCGGAAACCGCCGAAGCAGCCCGAAGCGGGCCCCTCTGACGCATTCATGGCGACCGAATGCGGAGCGGATGCGCCGGGGCACACCCTGTAACGAACGGGTCAGGGGTGGCGGGTGTGCAAAAGGGTGCTTCAGCGCCCGAGTTGGGACAGAACCTGGCGGGGTCTGTTCGTGATGATTGCTTCCACGCCCAGATCAGCGCAGAGCTGAACGTCTTCGGGTTCGTTCACGGTCCATACGTGTACGGAGTGGCCCGCGCCCTGGAGCTTGTGGATGAAGGCGGGGTGATTGCGCACGATCCGCATCCCGGGGCCCGCGATCGTCACGCCGGCCGGCAGCCGACCGTCCCGCATCCGGGGCGAGATGAACTGCATCAGGTACACGGTCGGGATCGTTGGCGCGGCCGCCCGGATCCGGTGCAGGGAGCGCGCGGAGAAGCTCATGACCCGCACCGGGTGCGGACCCTCGGCCGGTGGGGCGTCCAGATCGAAGCGCTTGAGGAGGGCGAGGAGGCGCTCCTCCACCTGTCCGGCCCAGCGGGTCGGATGCTTCGTCTCGATCGCGAGCTGAACCGGCCGTCCGGCGTCGGAGACCAGCTCCAGCAGGCGTTCCAGGGTGAGGACGGAGGTGCGTTCGGGGTCCGCGTCCCAGTCGGGGGATTCCTCGCGATCCTTCCAGGATCCGAAGTCGAGGGCGGCGAGATCGGCCAGCTCCAGGGCGGAGACGGCACCGCGGCCGTTCGAGGTGCGGTTCACCCGGCGGTCGTGGACCAGGACCAGATGGCCGTCCGCGGTCAGCCGGACATCGCATTCGAGGCCGTCGGCGCCGTCCTCGATGGCCTTGCGGTAGGCGGCCAGGGTGTGCTCGGGGGCATCCTCCGAGGCGCCGCGGTGGGCGACGACCTGGATGGTGCGCGGCATTGCGTGGGTCACCGGGTCATGGTGCCACCGAGAGGTGCCCGGGCGTCGGGGTGGACCCCGAGAGTGCATCCGAAATGTCGGATATAAAGAATGGGGAGAGATGCACAGGTCCGGCTTACAGTGCTCTGACGGGTCATGGGAAAGGCTTTGCCCAGGAACTTGTGCGGCACGTCGAACGTTCAGTCGGACCGATATCGCCAGAGAATTTTCCGAAGCCGTGTGTGACGAGGAGAGAGCGCTGTGAGCAACGAGAACGAGGGCACCGCGGCCCCGACACCCCCCGCGGCCCCGTCCGTACCCCCTGCTCCGGCCTCCGAGACGCAGGACGCGGCCCCCGCGCCCGCCGCCGGCGAGCCGGTGACCCAGCAGCTGCCGCCGACCCCGGCCCCCGGCACCGAGCCCACCCAGCAGATCCCGCCCGCACAGGCGCCCCCGGCCTACGGTCAGGCTCCCGCCCCGGCCGCGCACGGGGCCGAGGGCTGGCCGCCTCCGCCGCCCACGGTGCCGACGTACGGCGCGGGCGGCCACGGCGGCGGCGCCTGGGGCGCTCCCCTGACCACCGACGGCCACCCCGCGCCCAAGCCGAAGGGCAAGGGCGGCCTGGTCGCGGCCGTGCTCGTGGCGGCCCTCCTCGCGGGCGGCATCGGCGGTGGCGTCGGCTACTGGGCCGCCCAGCGCAGCGACAACGGCACCGGCTCCACCACGATCAGCGCCGCGAACACCCCCAAGGACCTCAAGCGCGAGGCGGGCTCCATCGCCGGTCTGGCCGCCGGAGCCCTGCCCAGCGTGGTCACCATCGAGGCCTCGGCCGGCGACGGCGAGGGCGGCACCGGCACCGGGTTCGTCTACGACCAGCAGGGCCACATCCTCACCAACAACCACGTCGTGGCCTCCGCGGCGAACGGCGGCAAGCTCTTCGCGACGTTCTCCGACGGCAAGCGGTACGACGCCGAGGTCGTGGGCCGTGCCCAGGGCTACGACGTCGCCGTCCTCAAGCTGAAGAATCCGCCGGCCGGCCTCAAGCCGCTGCCGCTGGGCGACTCCGACAAGGTCGCGGTCGGCGACTCGACCATCGCGATCGGCGCCCCCTTCGGGCTGTCCAACACGGTCACCACCGGCATCGTGAGCGCCAAGAACCGCCCGGTCGCCTCCGGTGACGGCTCCGGCAGCAAGAACTCGTACATGAGCGCCCTCCAGACGGACGCCTCGATCAACCCGGGCAACTCGGGCGGCCCGCTGCTCGACGGACGCGGCGCGGTCATCGGCATCAACTCCGCCATCCAGTCGGCGGGCAACGGCGGCTTCGGTGGCGGCCAGGCCGGATCCATCGGCCTCGGCTTCGCCATCCCGGTCAACCAGGCGAAGAACGTCGCCGAATCGCTCATCAAGACGGGCAAGCCTGTCTACCCGGTGATCTCGGTCTCCGTCGACCTCCAGGCCAAGTCCGAGGGTGCCAAGATCTCCGAGCAGGGTGCGGCCGCCAACGAACTGGTCGACCCGAACGGTCCGGCCGGCAAGGCGGGACTCAAGCCTGGCGACATCATCACCGAGTTCGGCGGCAAGCCGGTCGACAGCGGCCCGACCCTGATCAGCATGATCTGGACGTACAAGCCCGGCGACACCGTGAAGCTGACCTACCTGCGCGGTGGCAAGCCGACCACGGTCGACATCACGCTCGGCTCGCGGGTCGGCGACAAGTAGCAGCACCCCAGCACCACCGGTCGCGGCGGTGACCCGATGAGGAGGGGCCGTAGGCGGGATTGCGCCTACGGCCCCTCCAACGTCCGCTTATGCTTCGTTGGTGTTCGATTCTCGGCACATACGGACCTTTCACGCGGTGGTCGCCTCCGGGTCGTACTCGGCCGCCGCCCGCGTGCTGGGGTACACCCAGCCCGCCATCACCCAGCAGATGAAGGCGCTCGAACGCGCCGTCGGCACCCCGCTGTTCACTCGTGTGGGCCGCAAGATGCAGCTCACCGAGGCCGGGGAGTCCCTCTCCCGGCACGCCGAGACGATCCTCGGCAACCTCTCCGCCGCCGAGGCCCAGCTGAGGGCGTACGCCCGGCTACGCACCGGCCGGGTCAGGCTGTGCGGCTTCCCCAGCGCCAATGTCACCCTCGTCCCCGAGGCCCTGAGCGGCCTGGCCAAGGACCATCCGGGCATACAGGTGGAACTGCTGGAGGGCGAGCCCCCCGAGTCGCTGCGCCGACTGGAGCGCGGGGAGTGCGACATCACCCTGGCCTTCACCTATCCCGGCCTGCACGAGGAGATCCCGGAGGAGGTTGCCGAGGTCAGGCTGATGGAGGACCAACTGACGGTGCTGCTCCCGACCGGGCATCCGCTGGCCCGCCGCCGCGCCGTGCACCTGGCCGACCTCGCCGAGGAACGGTGGATCGCGGGCTGCCCGCGCTGCCGGGCGAACCTGCTGCACGAATGCGCGGAGCTGGGGTTCGTGCCCGACATCCGGTTCGCCACCGACGACAACCTGGTCGTGCAGAGCCTGGTCGGACAAGGACTGGGCGTGGCGATGATGCCAGCCCTGGTGCTGCCCTCCCTCTCGCTGAGCCGCGTCTGCGGGCGGGCCCTCCAGCCCGCCGCTCGCCGGCACATCGCCGCGTACGTCTACCGCGACCATCTGCGGATCCCGGCGACGGCCGTGGTGCTCGACGCGCTGAAACAGGTGGCGGGGAACCGGGTCGGCTGCTGACCGATCCATAAGCGGTGCTTGGGATTTCAGGTCATAACTGTCGTTGGACGTGATGGAACGTCGGCAGCACGCTGCCGATATGACCACCACCACGCCGGCCCGCACCACCACGAGGATGGCCGCCCTCGTCAGTGAGATCCGCACGGTCGTGGAGCGGGGGCTGGCTCCCGACCTCACCGCGTACCTGGTGGGCGAACGGCTCGCCCCGCACCTGGGCGCGCCCGACCTGCTGACCCCGGCGCAGCAAGAAGGAGACCCGGAGCGCTACCGGCAGCACATCCTGCACGCCGAATCCGACGGCAGCTTCTCCGTGGTGGCACTGGTGTGGCTGCCCGGGCAGGAGACCTGCATCCATGACCACGTGTCCTGGTGCGTGGCCGGGGTGCACCAGGGCGAGGAGAGCGAACGCCGCTTCCGGCTCGCACCGGGCGCCGGTCCCGCCCGGCTGGTGGCCACCGAGGACGTGGTCAACGCCCAGGGCGACGTCTGCGGGTTCGCTCCGCCCGGTGACATCCACAAGGTGCGCAACTCTTGTACGGCCAAGGCGATATCGGTGCATGTGTACGGCGCCGACGTCTCCCGGCTCGGCACCAGCATCCGTCGCGTCTACACGCTCCCCGTCGACTGATGGCCCTCCTCCACCGCCCTCAGGGCACGCCGGTCCGGCCTGTTTCACGTGAAACACCCACTCCGTGGCCCGGGTTGGCGATGGCAGCGGGCGGCGCGCTGACGGCCTGGTGCGTCCATCGCCTCGTGCCCGCCGTGCCGATGCTGACCGCGTCGGTTGTGCTGGGCATCGCGGTGGCGCACCTGCCAGGCCTACGGACGTTCGTACGCGCGGCCGCGCGCCCGGGTCTCTCCCTGGCCGGCCGTCGGCTGATGCGGATGGGCATCGTCCTGCTGGGCCTCGGCCTGGGACTGGAGCAGGTGCTCCGGTTGGGCTGGGCCACAGTGGCCATGGTGGTCGGCGTGGTCGCGGCCACCTTCCTCGGCACCCTCTGGCTGGGCCGTCGGCTGGGACTCCCCGGAGATCAGCCGCTGTTGATCGCCACCGGGTACTCGATCTGCGGTGCCTCGGCGATCGGCGCGGTGAGCGAGGTGTCCGGGAGCGACGAGGAGGACGTGGCCGCCTCGGTGGCACTGGTCACCCTCTGCGGCACGCTCGCCATAGGGATACTCCCGCTTCTCCAGGGGCCGTTGGGACTCTCCGACCCCGCCTTCGGGCGGTGGGTCGGCGCCGGCGTCCACGATGTCGGCCAGGTCGTGGCCACCGCGCAGACCGCTGGCCCCGCCGCCCTGGGCGAGGCGGTCCTGGTCAAACTGATGCGGGTGGCGCTGCTCGCTCCACTGGTGGCGGCCGTGGCCTTCTCGGTACGGGCCCGGCGCCGCGGGGTGCGTACCGCCTCGGGCCGCAGGCCGGCGCCGGTGCCGCTGTTCGTGCTCGGGTTCCTGGCCGCGGCCGGGCTGCGCGCCACCGGGGTCCTGCCCGACGTAGCGCTGGAGTGGGCGCACACCGCCCAGGAGGCCCTGCTGGCGGCGGCCCTGTTCGGCCTGGGGAGCGCGGTGCACCTGCCGACGCTGGCCCGGACCGGCGGCCGGGCCGCGGCACTGGGCCTCGGGGCGTGGGTGGTGGTCGCGGGCGTCTCGTACGCGGGCGTGATGCTCACCGTATGACGCGGCATGACGCGGCATGACGCTGTATGGCGTCGCAACGGCGCGGAGTTGGCCATTTCCTGGCCGGAACCGACCGAACGTTCCGACTGCCCGCTGACATCGCGACGCGCCCGTGCCACTCTGCCCCCGGCAATCAGCACGACGCACGACGCACGACGTTCCATGAACCGCGCACAGCCGATCCGCACCGACCGCTCTTCACCCCCACCCTGCCCGGCTTCGCCACCCGGCCCGGGCACGGCAGAAGGAGTCATGCGTGAATCGTCATCGCACGGCCTTGTCCGTCCTGCTCGCGGCCGGCGCCCTGGTCGCGGGCGCCCTGACGGCGGCCACCCCCTCGATCGCCGCGGATGCCCCCGCGTCCTTCAGGCAGCAGCACACCCAGGGCTTCTGGACCGCCGAGCGGATGCGCACAGCCGTCCCGCTCGACGTGACGGCGGTCCCCGGAGCGGCCCGTACCCCGGTCGCCACGTCGGCGACCCCCACGACCGTCGCCCCGACGGCGGCCGCGTCCCCCACGGCGTTCCCACAGGCGGGAGGCGCCTGGACGGCCGGCGGCGCCGTGGTGAAGACCTCGGGGCGCGTCTTCTTCACGATGGGCGACCGGACCGCGTCCTGCTCCGGCGACTCGATCACCAGCGCCAACGGCAGCACGGTCATCACGGCCGGCCACTGCGTGAAGTACCAGGGCGCCTGGCACACGAACTGGGTCTTCGTCCCCGCCTACAACAACGGCTCCGCTCCCTACGGGCAGTGGTCGGCCACCAAGACCTTCGCCACCGACCAGTGGGCCGCGAGCGAGGACATGAACATGGACGTCGGCCTCGCCGTCGTCGCCCCGCTGAACGGGCAGACCCTCAGCCAGGCCGTCGGGGCCCAGGGGATCGCCTTCAACGGCGGCTACAACAAGAAGATGTATTCCTTCGGCTTCCCCGCGGCGGCTCCGTACGACGGCACCAAGCTGGTCTACTGCAGCGGCAACACCGGCAAGGACTTCCTGCTGACCAAGGACCACAGCCTGGGCTGCAACATGACCGGCGGCTCCAGCGGCGGCCCCTGGTTCCAGGACTTCAACGAGGCCACGGGCCTGGGCACCCAGGTCTCGGTGAACAGCTTCGGCTACACCTTCCTCCCGAACCGGATGTACGGCCCGTACTTCGGCAACGAGGCGAAGGCGGCCTACGACAAGGCCCAGACCTCCTGACCCCCGAGCCGCTCCCGCCACCCCCACCTGGCCGGTACTCTGTACCGGCCAGGTGGGTTGCCCGAGCGGCCTAAGGGAACGGTCTTGAAAACCGTCGTGGCGCGAGTCACCGTGGGTTCAAATCCCACACCCACCGCAGTGGAACGGCCCCTGACCAGGATCCATGGTCAGGGGCCGTTCTGTTCCGGCGTGCCGGCGGCCGACGCGGCGCTCCCGGTGATTCCTCGCCACCTCCCCGCCCGGCGCCCGGCGGCGGGAGGCTCCCGAGGCAGGGCTGACACGTGCCATTTCCTGCGGTCGCGGTCGGTCGCGGTGGCGCGTCGTCGAGGTTGTTTCGAACTTGCTCCGCGTGATGATCATCAGTGTGTGAACAGAAGGATGTTTGCAGTGCAGATCAAGCGCAGCATGAAGAGCGCGGTCGCCACCGGCGCCCTCATCGTCGCCGGTGCCGCTCCGGCGCTCGCGACCAGCGCCTACGTCGGTGGCGGCGAGTGGAACTACGGCGCCGGCACCGCGACCGTGTGGTCGGACTACTACAACGGCTCCAAGTGCCACGGCTCGACCTCTCGGTGCGTACATCGACAGCGACGAGGCCGCCAAGGGCTCCTGGTCCATCACCTCGGCCAAGGTCAAGCTGAGCGGCAACAAGTCGTACTACAACACCTCCTGCTGATCTGAGGCCGGGTCCCACGGCCCGGCCTTCATGAGCGCCCGCCTCGTCCGACGTGCCGTGATCGGCGCTGTGCTCGTCGCCGGCATCGTGGTGCTGGCCGTCTACGGCACGCACGCCGGCACCATCCTCGGCCGGATCGGGCTCAGCATCTTCTGACGCCTCGCCTGTCTCGCCTTTATCGCTTTTCTCGCCCTTCCGAAGCAGGCCCGGGTCGCCGACCCGGGCCCCCTTCCGCATTCACGCCTCCAGGACGTACGTACGTACTCCGCGGGGGCAAGGCGGGCGAGGCGATTCCCGACTTGCCGGTCCGGCGGGTGAGTGCTGAAGGAAATGCGCAGGTCAGGGCGGGTTCGGGCGCAGGTTTTCCGGCGGCTCCGGGGAGGGCGGGCACGGGGCTGAGCCACGTTCTTGGGCCTTCCGAGTGGTGTTTGTCGGAAGATCGGCGCGCGTCGTGGGGACGACGCGGTTGCGGCCACATCATGACGAATGTATTCAGATCCGCCCGTCCGAACATCGTGAATCGAGGCACCTCGTCATGACTCACCGCAGCATTCTCACGTCGATCTGGACCTCCGTCCTCGCCGTCCTGATGGCCGTCCTCTCCGGCTTCGGTCTCGCAGCGAAGTCGGCTCCGGCCGCCGCCGTCTCCGCCCCCGCGGGCACCGAGGGCGCCGAGGCCACCGC
The DNA here is from genome assembly GCF_041106355.1 of Streptomyces sp. BF23-19. NCBI lineage: Bacteria > Bacillati > Actinomycetota > Actinomycetes > Kitasatosporales > Streptomycetaceae > Streptomyces > Streptomyces sp. BF23-19. Next base: position 186,180 of record NZ_JBGBPT010000002.1, read on the forward strand.
CGTACGTCGGCCGGCCGTCGCGGCCCGGCGGAGCTGGCGGGCGATGATGCGGGGCGGTTCGCTGCCGCCGACCATCAAGCAGCGGATCCGCGCCGAGGCGCACGGCAAGACCCCCTCCGTACGGCGTTCCACCACCGCAGCGGCCATGGGCGCCGGTACCGGAACCGAGGCCGGAACCGCCTCCCGCACGCTGACCTCGGCCGCAGTACCCGCCGCAACGCACACCGCGGTACCCGCGCCCGCAGCCGCAGTGCCCGCAGTGCCCGCAGTGCCCGCAGTGCCCGCAGTGCCCGCAGTGCCCGCAGTGCCGGCAGCCGCCACCGGTGCCGCCCGGGACGCGCTCGCGCTCGCCGCGTAGTCCTGCAGCCCGGTACGTACCTCCCGTACACGCAGTCCACGAGAGCGCAGAGCAGAGCAACGCACAGCAGTCGCAGGGTCCGGTTCGCAGGCGTACGCGCCGCCGCCGGACAGGAGCAAGGGCAAGAGCGGTAGCAGCAGCAAGAACCACAGCAAGAACCACAGCAAGAACAGCAGCACGAGCAACAGGCAGAAGCAGTAGTCAGAGGACCAGTAGGAACAAGAGCAGCAGCAGGCCCGGTAACAGGCGCTGGAGCCCGGTCGGTCGTGACCGTGGATCGCGCTGCGAGGGTGCCCAGGGCAGGGCACGGATGGATCACCCCGGCTCGCGCCGGGGCGTGCAAGGGCGCGTAGGGGGCGTGAAGCGTGGCATTGCAGGGCCGCAGGCCCGGGAGACGGTGGGGTTCCCGGACGACGCGGCCCTTTTCGGCATGTCCGGGACAGGCGGTCTGGCGGAACGCTTCACCCCTTGTGCGGCGCGGGATTCAGCGCTTTCCAGGGTGCTGACCTGGGGCTTCGAGGGCGCGAATGAGGTTTATCCGATGTTGGTCATACTTGCGGGGGAATCGGGGGCTCCGGGGTGGTTCGCCGGGGATTCGGTGGGCAACTCTGGTCTCGCGACGTCGTCACCACACGGAACGAACCAACAAGGCGGTCGGCCAACTGCCTTGGAACAAGTCCCACTTCGGTTTTCTGGAGGATCAAGACATGGCAAGCATCCGTACCGCCCGCGTCATCGCCGCCGTCGCCGCTCTCCCCCTCGCCGCCGCTCTCTTCGGCGGGGTGGCGTCGGCCGACAACGGCGCCTTCGCGAACGACGGATCGAATGCGAGCGTGGCAGGCGTCGTCGGCAGCGGTGTGGGCGGCAACAACAACGGCAACTCGTCCACCTCGCAGCAGGTGGCCACGGGTTCCGGCGCCTCCAACCAGAGCAACACCGCCCAGGTGAACGGCTCGGCCCTCACCGCGATCGACCAGTCCAACGCGACCGTCGCGGTCAACTTCGTCCCCTGGTGGTAGCCGCGGCCTGAGCCGCTCCGATTCTTGAGGGCGTCTGTGCGACCGGACCGGCTGGGGTCCGGTAGCGCAGGCGCCCTCGCGCATGTCGCCCCGACCTTGACACCACGGGTGAATCTGACGGACAGTCAGGTTCCCTCGATGATGTGATGCCGGGAGGCCAGCGCCGTGCACCTCGCCCCGACCGAAGGCCAGTTGCGGCTCCGCGCCGAACTGCGCGCGTACTTCAAGGACCTGCTGCCGGACGGCCTCCCCGATGATCCGGCCCGCCAGCGCGAACTCCTGCGCCGAATAGGCGCCGACGGACTCCTCGGCCTCGGCTGGCCCGTCGAGTACGGCGGCCAGGGCCGCGGCGCCGACGAGCAGTTCGTCTTCTTCGACGAGGCCTACCGGGCTGGTGCCCCCGTCTCCATGGTCACGCTCAACACCGTCGGCCCGACCCTGATGAAGTACGGGACCCAGGAACAGAAGGACTACTTCCTCCCCCGGATCCTCGCGGGCGACGTCGTCTTCGCCATCGGCTACTCCGAACCCGAGGCCGGCACCGATCTCGCCGCCCTGCGCACCCGCGCCGTCCGCGAAGGATCCGACTGGCTGATCGACGGGCAGAAGGTCTTCACCTCCAACGCCCAGAACGCGGACTGGATCTGGCTCGCCTGCCGCACCGACCCCGAGGCCCCCAAGCACAAGGGCATCTCGATCATCTTGGTGCCCACCGACACTCCGGGCTTCTCCTGGACGCCGATCGACACCGTGGGCGGGCTCACCACCACGGCCACGTACTACGACGGCGTCCGCGTGCCCGCAGGTCGTCTCGTCGGCCCCGAGCATGGCGGCTGGGGCCTGATCACCAACCAGCTCAACCACGAGCGCGTCGCCCTCGCCGCCATCGGCATGCAGGCCGAGGACTTCTACGCGTACGCGCTCGACCACGCCCGCACCCCCGACCCGGTCACGGGCGACCGCTCCGCCGACCTCCCCTGGGTGCAGTCCCGGCTTGCCGAGGCGCACGCGCGCCTGGCCGCCGTACGCCTCCTCAATTGGCGCCTCGTCCAGGACGTGGGCAGCGGCGCGTTGGCTCCCGGCGACGCCAGCGGGGTGAAGTTCCTCGGCACCGAGTCCACCGTCGAGGTGTACCGGATGTGCCAGGAGGTGGTGGGCGAGGAGGCCCTCATCCGCGGGCCCGCGGCCTTCGCGGGCGGCGAGCTCGAACGGATGAACCGGGCCGCCCAGATCAACACGTTCGGCGGCGGGGTGAGCGAGGTCCAGCGGGAGATCGTCGCCATGATGCGGCTCGGCATGAAGGGAAGGAAGCGATGACGGCGGACGCGGATGCGGACGTGCACGACGTGGACACGCACGCGGACGCGGCTACGGCAGAGGCCGGGGCCGAGGACGCAGCCCGGTTCCACGCCCTGCTGGCGGCCTTCGAGGGCCGGCCGGCCGCCACCGGGGGCCGGGGCAAGGACGCGGTCAACGAGCCGATGATCCGCCACTGGTGCGAGGCGATGGGCGATGCCAACCCCGCCTACACCGGGCCCGACGCCATCGCGCCGCCCACCATGCTCCAGGCCTGGACGATGGGCGGCCTCTCCGGACACGCGGACCGCTCCTCCGCCTACGACGAACTCCTCACCCTCCTCGACGGCGCCGGCTTCACCTCCGTGGTCGCCACCGACTGCGAGCAGGAGTACCACCGCCCCCTGCGCCCCGGCGCCGCGATCAGCTTCGACGCCGTCATCGAGACCGTGTCGCCCCGCAAGACGACCAAATTGGGCACCGGCCACTTCGTGACCACCCGTATGGACGTCCGGGCCGACGGGGAGCTCGCCGGCACCCACCGCTTCCGCATCCTCAAGTACGCCCCCGCCGCCCGACCGGTGGGGCGGCCGCCGGCACAGCGCCCCCGCCCAGTGATCAACCGCGACAACCAGGGGTTCTGGGACGGGGTGCGCGATCACAAACTGCTGATCCAGCGCTGCACCTCCTGCGCGGCCCTGCGCTTCCCGTGGCTCCCCGGCTGCAACGCCTGCGCGAGCCCCGACTGGGACACGGTCGAGGCCTCCGGCGCCGGCACGGTGTTCAGCTACGTCGTCATGCACCACCCGCCCTTCCCGGCCTTCGACCCGCCCTACGCGGTCGCACTCGTCGAGCTCGCCGAGGGAGTCCGGATGGTCAGCAACATCACGGGCGTGCCCTACGACAAGGTGCGCATCGGCCTCCCCGTCCAGCTGGAGTTCCTGCGCGTCGACGACGGCCTCGAACTCCCCGTTTTCAGAGGGAGCGAGGGCTGATGGACTTCCACCCCACCGAGGAGCAGGCCGCCGCGGCAGGTCTCGCCGCCCGGATCTTCGCCGATCTCGCCACCCATGAACGCCTCGCCGAAGCCGGCACCGGCAGCGACGCCGAGCTGTGGAAGGCCCTCACCACCGCCGGACTGACCGCCGCGATCGAGGAGATCGGCCTGCTCGGCCTGGTCCTGCTGCTGGAGGAACAGGGCCGCACCACCGCACAGGTCCCGTACGCCGCCACCTGCGTGTACGGGATCCTCCCCGTGGCCGCGCACGGCAGCCCCGAGCAGCGCGCCCGGCTGCTGCCCGCCCTCGGCACGGGTGAGGCGGTCGCCACCGGAGCCTTCCCGGCGCACGGCCGGATCACCATCGAAGGCGGCCGGCTCACCGGGACCGCCTCCGCCGTGCCGTGGTTGCGCGACGCCACGCACGTACTGGTCCCGGACGCGGACCGGGCGCTGTGGCTGCTGAGGACCGACGCGCCCGGCGTACGGACCTCACCGGTGGAGACCACCGCCCCCTGGTCGGCGGGCCGGCTGACGCTGACCGGGGCCGAGGGTGAACGCCTCGGTTCCGAGGGCGCGTACGAGGACACGCTGGCCGCCGCCCGCACCGCCTTCGCCGGACTCCAGGCGGGCGTCTGCGCGGGCTCCCTGGCCCGCGCGGTGGAGTACACCTCCACCCGGGAGCAGTTCGGCAGGCCGCTCTCCACCAACCAGGGGGTCATGCTGCGCGCGGCCGACGCGTACATGGACACCGAGGCGATCCGGGTCACCACCTACGAGGCGGCGTGGCGGATCGACCAGGGCCTCGCGGCACACGAGCACGCGCTGACGGCCGCCTGGTGGGCCTCGGAGGCAGGCAAGCGGGTCGTGCACGCGGGCCAGCACCTGCACGGCGGCATGGGCGCCGACCTGGACCACCCCGTCCACCGGCACTTCCTGTGGGGACGCCACTTGGACGCCTACCTGGGCTGCGGCAGCGAGCTGCTGGCCGAGCTGGGGGCCTCGATCGCGGCGTCCCCCGCATTCGCTTCGACAGCCGAGGGAGAGCAGGCATGAAGGTCGGCGACACGCTGCCGCCGCTGGAGATACCGGTCACCCGCACGCTGATCGTCGCGGGTGCGATCGCCTCCCGCGACTACCAGGACGTGCATCATGACGCGGCGCTCGCGCAGGAGAAGGGCTCCCCGGACATCTTCATGAACATCCTGACCACGAACGGCCTGGTCGGCCGGTACATCACCGACCACCTCGGGCCGCGCGCCGTCCTGCGCAAGGTGGCCATCCGCCTCGGTGCCCCCAACTATCCGGGCGACACGATGACCCTCACCGGCACCGTCACCGCCGTCTCGGGGACCGCTGTCGCCGGGACCGTCGTCGAGATCCGGGTCGTCGGCGCCAACAGCATCGGCCACCACGTCACGGGAACGGTCACCGCGGAGGTGCCGGCATGAGCGTCCGTACCCGCGACGAGCTCGGTGGCCGAGCCGCGATCGCCGGCATCGGAGCGACCGAGTTCTCCAAGGACTCCGGCCGCAGCGAGCTCAAGCTCGCCGTCGAGGCCGTGCACGCGGCCCTCGACGACGCCGGCCTCACCCCCGCCGACGTCGACGGCATGGTCACCTTCACCATGGACACCAGCCCCGAGATCACCGTCGCCCAGGCGGCGGGCATCGGGGACCTGTCCTTCTTCTCCCGGATCCACTACGGCGGCGGCGCGGCCTGCGCCACCGTCCAGCAGGCCGCCCTGGCCGTCGCCACCGGGGTCGCGGAGGTCGTCGTCTGCTACCGCGCCTTCAACGAGCGCTCCGGGCGCCGCTTCGGGTCCGGGGTCCAGCAGCGGGAGCCCTCGGCGGAGGGGGCGGCGCTCGGCTGGTCGCTGCCCTGGGGCCTGCTGACCCCCGCCTCCTGGGTGGCCATGACCACCCAGCGCTACCTGCACACCTACAACCTCACCCCCGAAGCCTTCGGGCACGTCGCGGTCACCGACCGCCGGCACGCCGCGAACAACCCCGCCGCGTACTTCCACGGCAAGCCCATCACCCTGGCCGACCACGCCGCCTCACGCTGGATCGTGGAACCGCTGCGGCTGCTGGACTGCTGCCAGGAGACGGACGGCGGCCAGGCCGTCGTCGTCACCACGACCGAGCGCGCCCGGGACCTGCGGCACGCGCCCGCCGTGATCACCGCGGCCGCGCAGGGCGCCGGGCGACGCCAGGAGGGCATGACCTCCTTCTACCGCGACGACCTCACCGGGCTGCCGGAGATGGACGTCGTCGCCCGCCAGCTGTGGCGGACCAGTGGGCTGCGGCCGTCGGACATCGACGTCGGCATCCTCTACGACCACTTCACCCCCTTCGTGCTGATGCAGCTGGAGGAGTTCGGCTTCTGCGCGCCGGGCGAGGCCGCCGACTTCGTGGCCGCGGACGCACTCCCGCTCAACACCCACGGTGGCCAGCTCGGAGAGGCGTACCTGCACGGGATGAACGGCATCGCCGAGGCCGTTCGTCAGCTGCGCGGCACCTCCGTCAACCAGGTCGCGGGCGCGGCGCACGCACTCGTCACGGCCGGCACCGGGGTCCCGACCTCGGGTCTGATCCTCGGCACCGACGGTTGAGAACCGGGACCCGCCGCCCCCGCCCCCTCCACCTTCAGGGGGTGGGGAAGGCCTTGTTCCTACAACCTGAGGTGGATCCACCATCGGCACCTGCGGCCGATCCCAGGGCGGTCGCGCGCTCCTAGCGTGGAGACATGACCACGCCTGTGTGCACGCTCGCCTCGAATCCGACGCCGTACCCGTCGTTCTCGGCGTACGTCCGGACCCGCGGCACGGTCCTGATGCGCACCGCGCGCTCCCTCACCGCCAACCCGTGCGATGCGGAGGACCTGCTCCAGACCGCCCTCACCAAGACGTACGTGGCCTGGGACCGGATCGAGGACCACCGCGCCCTGGACGGCTACGTCCGGCGGACCCTCGTCAACACCCGTACCTCCCAGTGGCGCAAGCGCAAGGTCGACGAGTTCGTATGCGACGAGCTCCCGGAGCCCGAGGCGGTTTCGGCCTGCGATCCCGCCGAGGCGCAGGCGCTGCGCGATGCGATGTGGCGCGCGGTGACCCGGCTGCCCGACCGACAGCGGGCCATGGTCGTCCTGCGGTACTACGAGGACCTGAGCGAGGTGCAGACGGCGGAGCTGCTCGGGGTCTCGGTCGGCACCGTCAAGAGCGCGGTCTCCCGCGCGCTGGGCAAGCTCCGCGAGGACCCGGAGCTCATGCCGGTCCGGTGAGGCGGAGGGTGTTTCACGTGAAACCTGAGGACGTCCGGGGACGTTTCACGTGAAACACGCCCTGGTTTCTACTCCCGGGTAGTGACATGCCGACCGGTACGTGCGCAGAATCGGCAGCATCCGTAGCCGCCGCAGCGCCGCAGCGCTCACCGGGAGGACGCTTTGCTCAGCACCATGCAGGACGTACCGCTCCTCGTCACCCGCATACTCCGACACGGGATGACGATCCACGGGAAGTCCCAGGTCACGACCTGGACCGGGGAGGCTGAGCCGCACCGCCGCAGCTTCGCCGAGATCGGCAACCGCGCCACCCGACTCGCCGGCGCCCTGCGCGACGAGCTCGGAGTGCAGCAGGACGAGCGGGTCGCCACCCTCATGTGGAACAACGCCGAGCATGTCGAGGCGTACTTCGCGATCCCCTCCATGGGCGCGGTCCTGCACACCCTCAACCTGCGGCTTCCTCCTGAGCAGCTGGTCTTCATCGTCAACCACGCCGCCGACCGGGTGGTGCTGGTCAACGGCACGCTGCTGCCCCTGCTCGCACCGCTCCTGCCGCACCTGCCGACCGTCGAGCACGTGGTGGTCAGCGGCATCGGCGACCGGTCCGCGCTCGAAGGCCTGAACGTGCGCGTGCACGAGTACGAGGAGCTCCTCGCGGGCCGCTCCGACAGCTACGACTGGCCGGAACTGGACGAGCGCCGGGCGGCCGCGATGTGCTACACCTCCGGCACCACCGGGGACCCCAAGGGCGTCGTCTACTCCCACCGCTCGCTCTACCTGCACTCGATGCAGGTCAACATGACCGAGTCGATGGGGCTGACCGACCGGGACACCACCCTCGTCGTGGTTCCGCAGTTCCACGTGAACGCCTGGGGGCTGCCGCACGCCACCTTCATGACCGGTATCAACATGCTGATGCCGGACCGGTTCCTGCAGCCCGCCCCGCTCGCCGAGATGATCGAGCGGGAGAAGCCGACGCACGCCGCGGCTGTCCCCACGATCTGGCAGGGCCTGCTGGCCGAGGTCACCGCCAACCCGCGCGACCTCACGTCGATGAAGCAGGTCACCATCGGCGGCGCGGCCTGTCCGCCCTCCCTGATGGAGGCGTACGACAAGCTCGGCGTCCGCGTCTGCCACGCCTGGGGCATGACCGAGACCTCGCCGCTGGGCACGATGGCGCACCCGCCGGCCGGCCTGAGCGCCGAGGAGGAGTGGCCCTACCGGATCACCCAGGGCCGGTTCCCGGCAGGTGTCGAGGCCCGGCTGATCGGCCCCGCCGGCGACCTCCTGCCCTGGGACGGGGAGTCGGCGGGCGAGCTGGAGGTGCGCGGCAACTGGATCGCGAGCTCCTACTACGGCGGTGCGTCCGGTGAACCCTTCCGGCCCGAGGACAAGTTCAGCGCCGACGGCTGGCTCAAGACCGGCGATGTCGGTGTGATCAGCGCCGACGGCTTCCTCACCCTCACCGACCGCGCCAAGGACGTCATCAAGTCCGGCGGCGAGTGGATCTCCAGCGTGGACCTGGAGAACGCGCTGATGGCGCACCCCGAGGTCGCCGAGGCCGCGGTCGTCGCCGTCCCCGACGAGAAGTGGGGAGAGCGCCCGCTGGCCACGGTCGTCCTCAAGGAGGGCGCGACCGTGAACTACACGGGGCTGCGCGAGTTCCTCGCCCAGACCGTCGCCAAGTGGCAGCTGCCGGAGCGCTGGACGTTCATCGAGGCGGTGCCGAAGACCAGTGTCGGCAAGTTCGACAAGAAGGTGATCCGCAAGCAGTACGCGGACGGCGCACTGGACGTCACCAAGCTCGACTGACGATCGCGGACGCCTAACCCCGAGTGAGCCATGGCCGCAGCAGCCTGCTGACCGCGGGCATGGCCACGTAGGTCATCAGCGTGCTGAACACGATGGCGAAGGCAGCCGTCCGCAGCACGAAGTGCAGATCCACCAGGTACGGCCCGAGCACCGCGTTGCCGATCAGCGAGATCGGGAAGATGGCCAGCCCCGAGCTGATCACCATCTTCCACCGCGGCGGCGCGGGCCGGGTCGTACCCGGCTTGGCGAACCACGTCTCCATGCCGTGCAGTTCCCGGCGGGCTATCTCCGTGTGGTGGTGGCCGAGGCAGTTGGAGAACCACTCCGCGCGCTCCGGGGAGTCCTGCCAGCGCTCGAAAGCGGCCTGGTTACGGAAGCGGTGGACCAGGAACCACGGCCCGCCCTCCGTCGCCGGCCGGAAGAGCCCGTACCCCAGGTGGTCCGGGAAGCCCGCGGCCGTCTCCAGGATGCCGTGGGCCCAGGCCTCGAAGGTCTCCTCGTGTCCGGGCTCCACCTGCCGTGCGATGAGCAGATTCACCTCCCCGTTGTCGGCGGGGACGGTGTGCTCGCTCGTGTTGATGATGGCCATCGGCCCAGGATTACTAGTTGGTGCCGATCTTGGCGAGCAGGTCCACGATGCGGCCTTGGACGTCCGCCGTGGTGGCCCGCTCGGCGAGGAAGAGGACGCTCTCGCCGGACGCGAGCCGCGGCAGTTCGGCCGGGTCGATGCCGGTCGTCGTATAGACGACCAGAGGGGTGCGGTTCAGCTGCCCGTTCGCGCGCAGCCAGTCCACGATCCCGGCCCGCCGACGGCGCACCTGCATCAGGTCCATGACCACCAGGTTGGGCCGCATCCGCGTCGCCAGTTCCACGGCGTCGGTGTCGGCACCCGCCCGCGCGACCTGCATGCCGCGCCGTTCCAGGGCGGCGGTCAACGCGGTCGCGATCTCGTCGTGCTCCTCGATCAGCAGCACCCGGGAAGGGTGCTGTTCGCTGTCACGCGGCGCCAGCGCCTTCAGCAGCACGGCCGGATCGGCGCCGTACGCCGCCTCGCGCGTGGCGTGCCCCAGCCCGGCCGTGACCAGTACGGGGACCTCCGCGGCCACCGCGGCCTGACGCAGGGACTGCAGAGCCGTCCGGGTGATCGGCCCGGTCAGCGGGTCGACGAACAGCGCGGCGGGGAACGCGGCGATCTGCGCGTCCACCTCCTCGCGGGAGTGCACGATCACCGGCCGGTAGCCGCGGTCGCTCAGCGCCTGCTGCGTCTGCACATCGGGCGCGGGCCACACCAGGAGCCGGCGCGGGTTGTCCAGGGGTTCCGGCGGCAGCTCGTCGTCCACGGGCCGCGGCACGGGCCGGTTGACCACCTCGACGGCGCCGCCCGGGCCGTCCAGCGGCTCGGGGCCCTCGTCGGAGCCGGCCTCGGGCGCCCCTATCGCGAAGGCGCGGCCCTGCGGGGCGGGCTCGGCGAGCCGGCGACGGCGGCCGGAGCCGGAAGTGGCGTCGGACGCGGGCGCGGGCGGGTTGGAGCCGCCCGGATCGACGGAGATGCCCTGGCCGAGGGTGCCGAGGGCACGCACGCTGATCGGCTGCGCGGCCTGGCCCTCCGCCGGGGTGTCCTGAGGCCGACGCGCACCGGGGACGGCGACCTGGCCGGAGGCCTCGTCGCCCTCGGGAGCCGTACGGGCGGCCGGAACCGGCCACGCCGGGGCGCCGGTCAGCGCGCGGCGCCGTCCGGTCGGATTCTCGGCGGAGTCGTCGGGCTGCGCGGTGGCAGCAGTAGTGGCAGTAGCGGCAGCGCCGGCGGCCTCGGGCTCGGGTTCGGCGGCGGGGGTGCCCAGCACCCGGCGGCCACGCCGCCCGGCCGGAGCGTCCGCGTCGGAGCCCGCCGCGGGGGGAGCCGGTGTCGGGCCGGCGGGCAGCGCGAAGCCGCCCTCGGGGGCGATGGGCCGCGCGGGAGCGGGCGTCGGCCCGAGCCCGGTCGCGGGGACGGGGCCGCCGGGCTGCACCGCACCGGCCGGGCCCAGCGCCCGGCGCCGTCCGGCGGGATGCTCGGTCACCGGAACCGGGGGCACCGCGGGTACGGGCGGGAGCGCGGGCATGGCGGTGCCCTGGGGGGGCACGGGCCGGCCGGGGCCGTCCTGCCCGCCGGGGCCTTCGGCCTCGCCGCTGCCGTCACCGGCCCGGCCGCGCCTGCGTCCGGTGCCGAGCCCTGCCGGGTTCACCGGGGATTGTGCGAGTTCGGGGCCCGTCTCGGGAACGTCTGCGGCCTCGCCCGCGCGCCGCCGCCCGGAAGGCAGCGCCAGCGCGCCACCACCCTGGCCGGCCTGTGCTGCCTGTGCTGCCTGTGCGGCTGCGGGGCCGGGGGGCTCGTCGTCCAGGAAGGCGTCCACCCCGCGCCGGGCACGCCGCCCGCCGGAGACCTTGCCGGGAGCCGCGCCACCGGCCGTCCCCGCGCCGTCCGTGGTCGGACCGGCCGGGGGCTCCTCCGCCGGCTCCGGCAGGACCACCGTTCCGGCACCCGAGCCGAGCGGGAGTTCCAGCACGTACGCCCCGCCGGGCGCGCCCGGGACCTCAACCGTCTGCAGGACGCCGCCGTGCGCGGCCACGATCCCCCGCACGATCGGCTCGTGGACCGGGTTCCCGCCCTCGTACGGCCCGCGCACCTCGATCCGAACGACATCGCCGCGCTGTGCGGCGGCCACCACGATCGTCGAGTCGCTGTAGCCGCTGCCCTGGCGGGTCTTGCCGGTGGCGTCCACCCCGGCCACGTCCGCGACCAGGTGGGCGAGCGCGGTCGCGATCCGGTCCGCGTCCACCTCGGCCTCGATGGTCGGCGCGTGGACGGCGAACTGCGCGCGGCCCGGACCGATCAGCTCGACGGCCCCGTCGACGCCCGCCGAGACGACGGTGTTGATCAGGACGTTCTTCTTCGCGAGCCGGTCCCTGCCGGTGTCCAGGCGCTGGTAGCCGAGGACGTTGTCCACCAGCGTGGTCATCCGCGAGTACCCGGCGGCCAGGTGGTGCAGCAGCTGGTTGGCCTCGGGCCACAGCTGTCCGGCGTCGTCGGCGGCGAGCGTCGCCAGCTCACCGCGCAACTCGTCCAGCGGCCCCCGCAGCGATTCGCCGAGGACGGCCATCAGCTGGGCGTGCCGTGCGGCGAGGGCGTCGTAGGGCCGACGGTCGGTGAAGGTCATGACGGCGCCGACGAGCTGCTCCCCGTCCCGTACGGGCGAGGTGGTCAGGTCGACGGCGACCGGCTGTCCGGCCTTGTTCCACAGCACCTGCCCGCGGACGCGGTGCTTGCGGCCGCTGCGCAGGGTGTCGGCGAGCGGGGACTCCTCGAAGGGGAAGGGGGAGCCGTCGGCGCGGGAGTGCTGGACGAGGCCGTGCAGTTCGCGGTTGCCGAGGTCGGTGGCGCGGTAGCCGAGGATCTGGGCGGCGGCCGGGTTGACCAGCACCACCCGTCCGTCGGTGTCGGTGCCGACGACGCCCTCGGCGGCGGCACGCAGGATCATCTCGGTCTGTCGCTGCGAGCGGGCCAGCTCGGCTTCGGTGTCCACGGTCTGCGAGAGGTCGCGGACCACGAGCATCAGCAGCTCGTCACCCGTGTAGGCGGGTTGCGGCTCACGGTAGGCGTCGCGTCCGTCGAGATGCGCGCTGGTGACCTCGACGGGGAACTCGGAGCCGTCGGTACGGCGCGCGGTCATCCGCTTGGGTTTGGCGCGGCCGCCTTCGTCCTCGCCGGGTCGGCGCATCGAGCCGGGGATCAGCTTGGAGTCGAACTCGGGCAGGAGGTCGAGCACGCCCCGGCCGACGAGCCCGGTGCCGGGGCTCTCCATGACCTCGAGCGCGATCGAATTGGCGTTGACGACCGTGCCGTTGGCGTTGACGAGCAACAGCGCGTCCGGAAGAGCGTCGAGTATTGCTGCGAGGCGAGCAGCGCCTCGGGATGGCCTGCTGCTCACGACGAGCTTCCTCCCTGACCACAACTACCGGCAAGTCACGGGAGGAGTCTAAGGCCACAGGCCCGCGATGGGGTGGCCGATGTGTGGTGGATACCGCCCATCTCGCGCATCCTCCCAGGTCAGGCACGCCCACTCGGAAGCAGAGGTTCCAACTCGTCCCAGCGGCGGATCTCGCATCCGTCGGTCCGCCGGAACGTGGCGTCCACCTTGTGGCCGTTCCACGTTCCGGTGATCCGGGCGGTGGCGGGGCCCCCGTGCTGCATGGTGCAGATCTGCCGCTTGGAGACGGGGGCGAAGGGGTCCTTCCCCTCCCTGGCGAACTGGTCCAGCCGGGCGCAGGCCCCTTCCGCCTCCGGGTGGTCGCCGCCGACGGGGCCGCATTCGAGCCGGTACTCCCGGTCCAACTGGCGGTTGCCGGTGTCGGCCATGGCGATGGTGAGGCGGTCGGGCGTCGCCAGCAGCCGGCCCAGCGGGAGCGGCGGCAGTGGCCCGGCCACCGCGGCGGCCAGGGCGGAGGTGGCGGCGAAGGCGGCGAGACGCAGCATGGGGCACTCCAGGTCGTCCGTACGTCGTACGCCTGCCCAACGACGGGAGGGCGCCGACGTTGCGTGCGGCGGCTGCTTTAAGGCTTTGCCCTCCGCCCGTCCCGCCTAGTACCGTGGGAGCGGATTGGTGAGGGGCCCTGCGCCTGTGTCATCATCTGCACGCACCTTCGTACGCGGGGGTGTGCTGGAGGCGTCGCCTAGTCCGGTCTATGGCGCCGCACTGCTAATGCGGTTTGGGGCTTACACCCCATCGAGGGTTCAAATCCCTCCGCCTCCGCACCTCATCGAAGCCCCGGTCCTGACGGACCGGGGCTTTGATGCGTTCCGGGGTGATCCGGCCGGCTCCGACCTTTGAGCGAAGCCATCCGGATGATCTCCATCCGGGCCGTTTCCGCAGGTCAGCAGCGGTTTGGCTAATGGATTTCGCGTCCCGGCGAGGTCCATGTATTGTTGTTCTCGCAAGGCCAACGGGGCGCAAAACCCCGAGAAGCCCAAGCACTCGTAGCTTAACGGATAGAGCATCTGACTACGGATCAGAAGGTTGCAGGTTCGAATCCTGCCGAGTGCACAGCAGGACAGAGGCCCCCAGGAGAAATCCTGGGGGCCTCTGTCGTATGTCCTCGCGGCTGTCGTGACGGCCCGGCGTCTCCTCCTTGATGGGGACGGGTCCCCCGGAGGATGTCGGGGGTGGGATGGCTCTGGCGGGGGACGCGGACCAGGGGCCGACGTCGGTACGGTTTTTGAAGATCGTCCGAGGCTGGACGTCCGAAGCCGGAAAACGGGGGCACTCATGGGACTGTTCGGGAACGCTCACACCGTCGACCCCGTGTCGGCGCAGCGGGACTACGCACGGCTGCTGGGGCAGGGAGAGCGGGTGCATGCCGCGTACCTGCTGATCCGGGACACGATCCTGTTCACCGACCGGCGGCTGGTGCTCGTCGACAAGCAGGGGCTCACGGGGAAGAAGGTGGAGTACCACTCCGTCCCGTACCGGAGCATCACGCACTTCTCCGTCGAGACGGCCGGGCACTTCGATCTCGACGCCGAACTCAAGATATGGATATCCGGCAGCTCGGCGCCGATCGAGAAGACCTTCACCAAGGGCGTCGACATCTACGAGGTGCAGGCGATCCTGACCCAGTTCGTCGCCCGGTAGGCGGCCCGGCCCTCACAGGACTCGGGGCAGGCCGGTCACCGACATCACCAGGGAGTAGAGCGAGGTGGTGGCGGTGATGAAGAGGCGGTTGTTCTTGGCGCCGCCGAAGGCGATGTTCGAGACCGGTTCGGGGACGCGCAGGCGGCCGATCAAGGTGCCGTCCGCGGCGTAGCACCGGACACCGTTCTCCATGGCGGCCGCCCACAGTCGGCCCTCGTCGTCGAAGCGGATGTTGTCGACGCCTGGGCAGGTGGTGAAGACGCGGTCGTCGGTGAGGGCGCCGTCGTCGGTGACCTTGAAGGCGCGGATGTGGCCGGCCCGGGTGTCGGCGGCGTACAGCTCGCTCTCGTCGGAGGAGAAGACCAGCCCGTTGGGGCCGAGGAAGCCGTCGGCGACCATCCGGACCTCTCCGGTCGAGGGGTCGGCCCGGTAGAGGTTGCAGGCGCCGATCTCGCTGGTCGCGCGGTGGCCCTCGTAGTCGTTGGTGATGCCGAAGTCCGGGTCGGAGAACCAGATGGAGCCGTCCGAGCGGACGACCGCGTCGTTCGGGCTGTTGAGTCGCTTGCCGTCGAAGCGGTCGGCGATGACGGTGAGGCTGCCGTCCGGTTCGGTGCGGGTGACGCGCCGGTTGCCCTGCTCACAGGTGATCAGGCGGCCTTCGCGGTCCAGGGTGTTGCCGTTGGAGTGGCCGGCCGGGGAGCGGAAGACGGAGACCGCGCCGGTCGCCTCGTCCCAGCGCAGCATCCGGTCGTTGGGGATGTCGCTCCACACCAGTTGCCGCCAGGCGGGCAGGTAGAGCGGGCCCTCCGCCCAGCGGCAGTCGTCGTAGAGCCGGTCCAGTCGGGCGTCGCCGTTGGCGCAGCGGCCGGTCTGGAAGCGTTCATCCAGAATCTCGTACAAGGTGAGGTCGGCTATGGCAGACATGATTCCCCCTGGAAGAGTCATACCGAATTTTGTTCGGCCTGATGGTGAGATTGCAGGATCAGGTACCGTCTTCGCAAGGGTCGACAGGCCCATGAGAGGAAGATTGCGTGGACGACATCGACCGTGCGCTCGTCCTGCGCCTGCAGCAGGACGCCGGCCAGTCGTACGCCGCTCTCGGCACGGCCGTCGGGCTCTCGGCGGGGGCCACCCACGAGCGGGTACGGAAACTGCGCGAGCGCGGGGTGATCCGGCGGACCACCGTCGACGTCGACCCGGCGGCCGTCGGCAGCGGCGTCCTGGCCTACGTGATGGTCGATTCCAATGCCTGGATGGGCGAGTCCGGTGCCGACTTCGCGGCGATCCCCGAGATCCAGGAGGCGCACATCATCGCCGGCAGCGCGTCGGTACTGGTCAAGGTGCGCACGGCCTCGACCGAGCAACTGCAGGACGTCCTGCGCCGCCTCTATGCCATCGACGGCGTCAGCGGTACGCACGCCACCGTCGTCCTGGACACCTTCTTCGAGCGGCCGCTCCCGCTGTGACCTGGTGGTGCACCGGGATCCGGTGGAAGGACGGGCGCCCTGCCATCGGGTGGTACGGGGAGGGGCGCGGCGAGCGGGTGAGCGAGCTCGCGTACGGGCAGCGGATCGCCTTCGCCGCCCGCGGGGAGCGGCACTGCCTCGGTGTGTGGCGGGCCGGGAAGCGCACCCCCTGCCCCACCGCGGAGACCGTGCCGGGCCGCGCCGGGAACGCGCAGTGCCCCGAGTGCGCCCGCCTCGACCGGTCGTTCTCCGTGGCGGCCGACACCAACGCCTCGGATCCGCGCACCTACCGGGTCTACCTGGCCTGGTTCGGGCCCGGCATGGTCAAGGTCGGGATCACCGCCGAGGAACGCGGTTCGGCCCGGCTGCTGGAGCAGGGGGCGGTGGCATGGGCCTGGCTCGGGCGCGGTCCGCTGATGGCCACCCGGCGTACCGAGGAGCTGCTGCGGGCGGCGCTCGGGGTGCCCGACCGGATCGCGTACGCCCGTAAGCGCGGCGTACGGGCACACCTGCCGGCAGCGTCCGATCGGGCCCGGGAGGTCGCCGAGCTGCACGCACGGGCGGCGGCGCTGACCGGGTGGCCGGAGTCGCTGGAGCGGGTGGGGTGCGAAGTGGCCGACCATGCCGGGGCGTTCGGGCTGGACGCCCTGCCGGGTCTGCCTGGGCCGGGACGGGTGCTCACCGAGATGGTGTCCGGCGGGTTTGTCGTGGGCCGGCTGGCGGGCGCGGCCGGTCCCGATCTGCACCTCGCGGACGGACTCGTGGTGGACACCCGGCTGCTGGCGGGCTGGGAGCTCATCGCCACGGGGGACGAGGCAGTGACCTCGGTTCCGACGGCGCAGATCCCGGCCGCCGCCGGGGCTCCCACCGAGCAGGACGGGCTGTTCTGACACGGGTGGACCGAGGCTCGGACCATGGCGCGGAGCACGGAGCGGAGCACGGTTCCGATCGTGGCGGCCATGGTCAAAACTTGGATCCCTTTGGCCTTCCGGGGCCGATTCCGGTGGACATGCCGGGGGCGCTCCGCCGAGGGTGTTCGACATGACCACTCAGCCCGTACCGGCCTTCGAACCGCCTTATGTCATGGCCGTTTTCAGCAACATCAGGACCGACGACGACAGCGGATACCCCGAGACCCTCGCGCGGATGAAGGAGATCGTCCGGACGAACCCGGGCTACCTCGGTTACGAGTCCGCGCGCACCCCCGGGGGCCTGGGCATCACCGTCGCCTACTTCCGCGACCACGAGTCCCTCACCGCGTGGCGCAAGGACCTTGAGCACCAGGCGGCCATGAAGCAGGGCCGCTCCGACTGGTACGAGAGCTACACCCTGCACGTCGCGACGGTCGAACGGAGCCACGGCTTTGTCCGCAACGGTTGAGGCCGTCCGCGCCTTCCGGGAGCGGCTCGGGCTGCCCGGACTGGTCGACGTCCACACCCACTTCATGCCCGAGCGGGTCCTGGACAAGGTGTGGGACTACTTCGACGCGGTCGGCCCGCTGACGGGTGTCGAGTGGCCCATCACCTACCGGCACGAGGAGGAGCAGCGCGTCGCGCTCCTGCGGGAGTTCGGGGTCCGCGCCTTCACGGCCATGCTCTACCCGCACAAGCCGGCGATGGCCGCCTGGCTCAACGCCTGGTCCGCCGATTTCGCCGCCCGCACCCCCGACTGCCTGCACACCGCGACGTTCTTCCCGGAGAAGGGCGTGAGCGCGTACGTTCGCCAGGCCGTCGAGTCCGGGGCCCGGATCTTCAAGTCGCATCTCCAGGTCGGCGGCTACGACCCGAACGACGACCGGCTCGACCCCGTCTGGGGGCTGCTCGCCGAGGCCGGCCTGCCGATCGTGATCCACTGCGCCTCCGGCCCCGTCCCGGGCAAGCACACCGGACCCGAGCCGATCGCCCGGCTGCTGGCCCGCCACCCGAGGCTGCCGCTGGTCATCGCCCACATGGGCATGCCCGAGTACACGGATTTCCTCGACCTCGCCGACCGGTACGCCGAGGTGCGCCTGGACACCACCATGGCCTTCACCGACTTCTCCGAGCAGATGTGCGGCTTCCCGCCCGGGGACCTCGGACGCCTCGCGGACCTCGGCGACCGGATCCTCCTCGGCACCGACTTCCCGAACATCCCCTATCCCTACGAGCACCAGCTCGCCGCGCTCGAACGGCTCGGCCTCGGCGACGACTGGCTGCGAGCGGTCTGCCACGACAACGGAGCCCGGCTGTTCCGCCTCGACGGCTGACGCCCCGGCCCGGGCCCGGCTCCGGCGTCCGGCCCCGGTGTCCCGCCCCCTTCCCCGGATTCCCTTTCTCAGGAAATTCACAGGAAGGCACAAGAACGCTCTCAGAGGCGCCGGACAGCGTGTTCGGTATGACTGCGACGACCACCTCCCATGCGTCCACGTCCACCAACCACCCCACGGCCCTGGTGCGGCCCGACGGCGGGCCCTGCCGGGTACTCGTCGTCGACGACGAGGCCTCGCTCTCCGAGCTGCTGTCCATGGCCCTGCGCTACGAGGGCTGCGAGGTCCGCAGTGCCGGCGACGGGGCGGGCGCGGTGCGGGCGGCGCGGGAGTTCCGGCCCGACGTGGTCGTCCTCGACATCATGCTTCCCGACATGGACGGCCTGACCGTCCTCGGCCGGCTGCGCCGGGAGATCCCCCAGGTCCCCGTGCTGTTCCTGACGGCCAAGGACTCGCTGGAGGACCGGATCGCGGGCCTCACGGCCGGCGGCGACGACTACGTCACCAAGCCCTTCAGCCTGGAGGAGGTCGTGGCCCGGCTGCGGGGCCTCGTCCGGCGCTCCGGGGCGGCGCAGGCCGCGCGCGGCGGTTCGGTGCTGGCCGTCGGCGATCTGCGGCTGGACGAGGACAGCCACGAGGTGGTGCGGGGCACCCGGGAGATCCACCTGACCGCCACCGAGTTCGAGCTGCTGCGCTACCTGATGCGCAACCCCCGGCGCGTGCTGAGCAAGGCGCAGATCCTGGACCGGGTGTGGTCCTACGACTTCGGCGGTCAGGCCAATGTGGTCGAGCTCTACATCTCCTACCTGCGCAGGAAGCTGGAGAGCGGCCTCGGTATGCCGCCGATGATCCACACCCGACGCGGCGCCGGATACCTGATCAAGCCGGCCGAGTCGGCCGAGTCGGCCGAGTCGGCCAAGACGTCCGAGTAGTGGCCCTGCGCACGAAACGGCGGCCGCGCGGACGCCGGCCCTGGTCCCTGCGCACCCGGCTCGTCGTCTCGGCGGTCGCCCTGATCGCCGTGGTAGGTGCGGCCATCGGGACCGTCACCACCTTCGCCCTGCGCTCGTACCTGGTCACCGAGCTCGACGAGCAGCTGAAGACGGCCGTGAGGATGGCCGTCCGGGCGCCCGGCGGGAAGCTGGCCCGGGAGAACAGCGCCGGCTTCGTCATGGCTCCCGGCAGCCCGCTGGACGCCGCCGGCATGCGCTTCGATCCCGCCGGGACCGTGCTCGGGACCGCCCGCAACGCCCGCGTCGACGGATGGTCGGCCGACCAGGCGCCGCCGCTCACCGAGGCCCAGGGCAAAGCCCTCGCCCAGGCCGCCAAGGCCGCCCGCACGGCCACGCAGGGCGCGCCCGGGCCGGTGGACACGGAGCTTCCGGGCCTCGGCAGCTACCGGGTGCGGATCGCGCCCGACGGGAGCCTCGCCCTCGCCTTCCCGCTGGGTGACGTCGACTCCACCGTGCGCACCCTGGTCGGGGTGGAGCTGTGCGTCACGCTGGCCGGGTTGATCGCGGCCTCCCTCGCCGGGCAGGCCCTGGTCGGGGTCGCCCTGCGCCCGCTGCGCCGGGTGGCCGCCACCGCCACCCGGGTCTCCGAACTCCCGCTGCACAAGGGTGAGCCCGCCCTCCACGAGCGGGTCCCGGACGCCGAGGCCGACCCCCGCACCGAAGTGGGCCAGGTCGGCGCGGCACTCAATCGGATGCTGGGCCATGTCTCCTCCGCCCTCACCGCCCGCCAGCAGAGCGAGATGCGGGTCCGCCAGTTCGTCGCCGACGCCAGCCACGAGCTGCGCACCCCGCTGGCCTCCATCCGCGGCTACGCCGAACTGACCCGCCGGGGCCGCGAGGAGCCCGGCCCCGACACCCGGCACGCCCTCGGCCGGATCGAGTCCGAGGCCACCCGGATGACCGGCCTGGTCGAGGACCTCCTGCTGCTGGCCCGGCTCGACGCGGGCCGCCCGCTGTCCACCGGCGACGCCGAAACCGACTTGGCGCCGCTCGTCGTCGACGCCGTCAGCGACGCCCGGGCCGCGGGCCCCGAGCACCACTGGCGCCTGAGCCTGCCCGAGGAGCCGGCCCCTGTCCGGGCCGACCCGGCCCGGATCCAGCAGGTGCTGGTGAACCTGCTCGCCAACGCCCGTACGCACACCCCTCCGGGCACTACCGTCACCGCGCGCGTTTCACGTGAAACATCCGCCGTCCGGCTGCGGATCGAGGACGACGGGCCAGGGATCGCCCCCGACCTGCTCCCCCGTGTCTTCGAGCGCTTCGCCCGCGGTGACGCCTCCCGCTCCCGCGTGGCCGGTTCCACCGGCCTCGGGCTGGCCATCGTCCAGGCCGTGGTCACGGCGCACGGCGGGCGGGTCGACGTACGGAGCGAGCCCGGACGGACCTGCTTCGAGGTCCTGCTGCCGCACGCGCGACCGGACCGGCCGGACTCACAGGCAGGGCACAGGCTCAGCACACAGCGGTGACAGGGCGCCCCGCGAGTGTCGGACCATGCGAACCGACACCTCTCCCGGGGCCCTTCCGGCAAGGGCGCCCCTCGCGCTCGTGCCCGGCGAGCCCGTCCTCGACGTGGTGATCCCCGTCTTCAACGAGGAGAAGGACCTCGGCCCGTGCGTCCGCAGACTGCACGAGCACCTCACCCGGACCTTCCCCTACCCCTTCCGGATCACGGTCGCCGACAACGCGAGCACCGACCGCACCCCCGAGGTCGCGCGCGGGCTCGCCGCCGCACTGGACGGCGTACGCAGCACCCGGCTGGAGGAGAAGGGCCGGGGCAGGGCCCTGCGTCAGGTGTGGTCCGCTTCCGACGCCCCCGTCCTCGCCTACATGGACGTGGACCTCTCCACCGACCTCAACGCCCTGCTGCCGCTGGTCGCGCCGCTGGTCTCCGGCCACTCCGACCTCGCCATCGGCACCCGTCTGGCCCGGTCCTCACGGGTGGTACGGGGCGCGAAGCGGGAGTTCATCTCGCGCGCCTACAACCTCCTGCTGCGGTCCTCGCTCGCCGCCCGGTTCAGCGACGCGCAGTGCGGCTTCAAGGCGATCCGGCGCGAGGTCGCCGAGCGGCTGCTGCCGCTGGTGGAGGACACGGGCTGGTTCTTCGACACCGAGCTGCTCGTGCTCGCCGAACGCGCCGGACTGCGGATCCACGAGGTGCCGGTGGACTGGGTCGACGACCCCGACTCCACCGTCCACATCGTCCGGACCGCCACCGAGGACCTCAAGGGCGTCTGGCGCGTGGGCCGGGCACTGGCGGTCGGCGCGCTTCCGTTGGACCGGCTCGCCCGCCCCTTCGGCGACGATCCGCGCGACCGCGCCGCACTGCCCGAAGTGGAAGGCGGACTCGCCCGCCAGCTGCTCGGCTTCTGCGCCGTCGGAGCGCTGTCCACCGTCCTCTACCTGCTCCTTTACTCCGCCTTCCGCGCCGGGACCGGTCCGCAGTTCGCCAACGGCGCCGCGCTGCTGCTCTCCGCGATCGCCAACACCGCCGCCAACCGCCGGCTCACCTTCGGGGTGCGCGGCCGGGACCGGGCCGTGCGCCACCAGGCCCAGGGCCTCGTGGTGTTCGGCATCGGACTGGCCCTCACCAGCGGCTCCCTCGCCGCGCTCGGGGCGGCCACCGCCGATCCCGCGCACAGCACCGAACTGGCCGTGCTGATCACCGCCAACCTCGCCGCCACCGTGCTGCGCTTCCTGCTCTTCCGCGCCTGGGTCTTCCCCGAGCGGCGCGACACTCCCGTGAACGTGAAGGACGACATCCGATGACCACGGCAGCACCCTCGCTCTTCCCGGTCCCCGAGGCCCGCGCCGGTACCGGCCACCACGCGGTCGACCGTCCCCGCTGGGAACTCCCCTCCCTGGCCGGTCTGCTGATCGCCACCGCCGCCCTGCTCCTGTGGGACCTCGGCTCCTCCGGCTACGCCAACTCCTTCTACTCCGCCGCCGTACAGGCGGGCAGCGAGAGTTGGAAGGCCTTCTTCTTCGGCTCCTCCGACGCCGGGAACTCCATCACCGTCGACAAGCCCCCGGCGTCGCTGTGGCCGATGATGCTGTCCGTCCGGCTCTTCGGGCTCGGCGCCTGGCAGATTCTCGTACCGCAGGCCCTGATGGGCGTCGCGACCACCGGTGTCCTGTACGCGGCCGTGCGCCGCCAGTTCGGTCCCGGGGCCGGTCTGCTGAGCGGCGCCGCCTTCGCGCTGACGCCCGTGGCCGCGCTGATGTTCCGCTTCAACAACCCCGACGCGCTGCTGACCCTGCTGCTGACCGTCACCGTGTACTGCGTGGTGCGCGCCCTCGACGGTGCCCGCACCCGGTGGCTGGTCTGGGCCGGGGTGGCGGTCGGCTTCGCCTTCCTCACCAAGACCCTGCAGGCCTTCGTCATCCTGCCGCCGCTGGCCCTGCTGTACGCCGTCTGCGCGCCCACCCGGCTGCGCAAGCGGCTGGGCCAGCTGCTGCTGGCGGGGCTCGCGATGGTGGTGGCCGGCGGCTGGTGGGTCGCGATCGTAGAACTGTGGCCGGCGTCGTCCCGCCCGTACATCGGCGGCTCGCAGAACAATTCCTTCCTGGAACTGACCCTCGGCTACAACGGCCTGGGCCGGATCAACGGCAACGAGACCGGCAGCGTGGGCGGTGGCGGCCGGGGCGGCGCCGGCGGAGGCGGTGGCGGAGGCTGGGGAGAGACCGGCATCGACCGGCTCTTCTCGGGCAACATCGGCGGGCAGATCTCCTGGCTGCTGCCGGCGGCCCTGGTGCTGCTGGTGGCCGGTCTGGTGATCACCTGGCGGGCCCGCCGTGCCACGGACTCGCTGGAGGGCATGGCCCGGGCGGCCTTCCTGGCCTGGGGCGGCTCGCTGCTGATCACCGCGGTCGTCTTCAGCTACATGCAGGGCATCTTCCACGAGTACTACACCGTGGCGCTGGCCCCGTTCGTGGCGGCGCTGATCGGCATGGGTGCCGCCGTGCTGTGGGAGGAGCGGGGCGGCAAGGCCGCCGCGATCACCCTGTCCGGCACGCTCGCCCTGACGGCGGTCTGGTCGTTCGTGCTGCTCGGCCGCGCCACCGGCTATCTGCCGTGGCTGCGCTGGGCGGTGCTGGTGGGTGGGCTGCTCGCCGCGGCCGCGCTGCCGTTCGCGGCGCGGGCCGGGCGCCGGGCGCTGCAGGCCACGGCGGCGCTGGGCGTGGCGGCGGCGCTGGCCGGTCCGTTCGCGTACTGCTTGACCACCGTGAGCACCGCGCACACCGGCTCCATCGTGACCGCCGGACCGGCGGTGGCGGGAGGCCGGGGCGGCCCCGGCGGGATGATGGGCGGACCCGGCGGTGCGGGCGGACCCGGGGAGATGCTCCCGGGCGGCCCGGGCGGGCAGCAGAACGGTGGCCGGCAGGGCGTCGGCCGGCAGGGCGGCTTCCCGCCGCAGGGCGCGCACACGCAGGGCCAGGGTGGCCGGGGTGCTCAGGGCGGAATGCCGCAGGGCCTCGGCGGCCAGGGCGGACGCGGTGGCGAGCGGTTCGGCGGCGGCCAGGGCGGTCCGGGGGGCCTGCTGAACGGCGCCCGGGTGAGCGCCGAGGCCAAGAAGGCCCTCACCACCGACGCCGACACGTACACGTGGGCGGCGGCCGCCGTCGGCTCCCAGAACGCGGCGAGTTACCAGCTGGCCTCCGGTGCGCCCGTCATGCCGATCGGTGGCTTCAACGGAAGCGACCCCTCGCCGACCCTGGAGCAGTTCCAGCAGTACGTGCGGGACGGGAAGATCCACTGGTTCATCGGCCAGGGCACGAGCACCGACGCGGCCGGCGCCGCCGAGGGCGGCATGGGCGGTGGCGGTGGCGGCGGCCAGGGCGGCGGTCGTGGCGGCCCGGGCGGGGGAACGAGCTCGGACATCGAGACCTGGATCAAGGCCACCTTCAAGGCGTCCACGATCGGCGGAGCCACCTTCTACGACCTGACGGCTCCGACGAGCTGACCAGGTCTCACGGCACCGGGCAGCCCTGCCCGATCGGGCCGGATCGGTGGTGCCCCACCGATCCGGCCGGGCTCGCGGTGGTCGGTGCCTGATCCGCCCTGACGACACGACACCCCCTAGCATCAAGAGGGCGGACCGGGCATTCCGGGCTGATCCACCTGTCGTGAGGAGGGTGCCTGCATGGTGACCGCGGCCGATCCCGGCGAGACCCGCACCAGTGTGTGGCTGGCCGCCAGGCCCGCCGCACCCGCCAGACGCCGCAGCGAGGCACCCTCAGGGTTGGACCGGGAGCGGATCACCGCCGCCACCGTGCGGTTGCTCGACGCCGACGGGCTGGCCCGGTTCTCGATGCGGCGGCTCGCCGCCGGGCTCGGGGTGACCGCGATGTCCCTGTACTGGTACGTGGACACCAAGCAGGATCTGCTCGAACTCGCTCTCGACAGCGCCCTGGGCGAACTGGAACTGCCACCCGAGACGGCTGAGGGCACGGAGAGCACGGCGGAGAGCGGCGACGCGGGTTGGCCGGGGCGGCTGAAGGCGCTGGCCCGCGGCTACCGGCGGGTGCTGGCGGACCACCCGTGGCTGGCTCCGCTCACCGCCGCGTATCCGAACATCGGCCCGCACGCGCGGGCCTTCGACGCCGCCCTTCAGCGGCTGCTGGACGCCACCGGCCTGGTGGACGCCGCACGCACCGGCGCCCACCTGGCCGTCTCGCAGTTCCTGCACGGCTGCGGGGGGACGGTTCGGCGGGCGCCGGAGGGCGACTTCTGTCTCGCGCTCGACATCCTGATCGCGGGTATCGAGGCCAAGGCTCCGGCCGGCCGGAGCGGCGCGGCCCAGGCCCAGGGCTAGGCCTTGACGACCGTCTCGGCGGGGGCCGGCTCGTTCGACGCCGCCGGGGCGTGGGCCGCCGGCTTCGACTTCAGGGCGACCTCCTTGATGAACACCACCAGGACCAGTCCGAGCAGCGCGAACGGGGCGGCGTAGAGGAAGACGTCGCCGACGCCGTGCCCGTACGCGGACTCGATGACCTCGCGGAACGGCGCGGGCAGCTTGTCGAGATCGGGGATCCCGCCCCCGGCGGTGCCGCCGTGGCCGAGGGCCGCGGCCTTCGGGCCGAGGGCGGCGAGGCCGTCCTGGACGTAGTGCGTGACCCGGTGGGCCATGACCGCGCCCAGCGCGGAGACGCCCATGGCGCCGCCGAGGGAGCGGAAGAAGGTGACGACCGAGCTGGCCGCGCCCAGGTCCTCCGGGGCCACCTGGTTCTGGGTGGCGAGGACCAGGTTCTGCATCATCATGCCGAGACCGAGACCGGTCAGCGCCATGTAGATCGCGATGTGCCAGTACGGGGTGTCGTGGCGCAGGGTGCCCAGCAGACCCAGACCGGCCGTCAGCAGGACGCCGCCGGAGACGAGCCAGGCCTTCCACCTACCGGTCTTGGTGATCACCTGACCGGAAACCGTGGAGGAGACGAAGAGGCCGGCGATCATCGGAATCGTGAGGATTCCGGACATCGTCGGGGACTCACCGCGGGCCAACTGGAAGAACTGGCTGAAAAACACGGTCCCCGAGAACATCGCGATGCCGACGAACAGGGAGGCCGCCGAGGCCAGGGTGATGGTCTTGTTGCGGAACAGGCGCAGCGGGATGATCGGGTCGCTCGCGCGGGACTCGACGAGGACGAACAGCAGGCCGAGCAGCACCGCGCCGCCCGTCATCGCCCAGGTCTGCCAGGAGATCCACTCGTAGGAGTCGCCGGCCTGCGTGACCCAGATCAGCAGCAGCGAGACGGCGCCGCTGATCAGGAAGGCGCCCAGCCAGTCGACCTTGACGTCGCGGCGCACGACCGGGAGGTGCAGGGTGCGCTGGAGCACGATCAGCGCGATGATCGCGAACGGCACGCCGACGTAGAAGCACCAGCGCCAGCCCAGCCACTCGGTGTCGGTGATGACACCGCCCAGCAGCGGGCCGCCGACGGTGGCGACGGCGAAGACCGCGCCCAGGTAGCCGCTGTACCGGCCGCGCTCGCGCGGGGAGATCATCGCGGCCATCACGATCTGCGCCAGGGCGGAGAGGCCGCCGACGCCGATGCCCTGGACCACGCGGCAGGCGATCAGCGTGCCGGTGTTCTGGGACAGGCCCGCGACCACGGAGCCGAGGACGTAGATCACGAGGGATATCTGGACGAGCAGCTTCTTGCTGAAGAGGTCGGACAGCTTGCCCCACAGCGGGGTGGCGGCCGTCATCGACAGCAGGGCGGCGGTGACCACCCAGGTGTACGAGGACTGGGTGCCGCCGAGGTCGCCGATGATCTGGGGGAGGGCGTTGGAGACGATCGTGGACGACAGGATCGCCACGAACATGCCGAGCATCAGCCCGGACAGCGCCTTCATGATCTGTGGGTGGGTCATGGTCACGGAAGTGGCCGCGGACGTGGGCGGGTGGTCGGTCGTCGTCTCCGACTGGGCCATGTCTTTCCTTTGTCTAGAAGCTCGATCGGAGTCGGGCCAGCAGGGTGTTCAGTACGTCGATGTCCTGGGCGGACCAGTCGCGGAGGGATCTCTCCAGCGAGGCCGTGTAACGGGCGCCGAGCTCGGCGAGGAGCGCCCGCCCGGCCGGGGTGAGCCGCAGGATCCGGCAGCGCCCGTCGCCCGGGTCGGTCTCGCGCTCGATCCAGCCGCGGTCGGCGATGTGCGTGACGTGCCGGCTGGTCACGGAGATGTCGACCCCCATGAACTCGGTCAGCCGGCTCAGCCGCATCTCCCCGTGTCGGTCGAGCAGGGTCAGGACGGCGGCGGCGCCGGGCGGGCAGTCCGGAGGCAGGCTGCGGGCGAGCTCGCGCTTGACCGCGCCGATTCCGGTGAGCTGGCGGGCCAGCTCCGCGTACGGAGCGGTCGGCGCCGTCTGCGCCGTCTGCGCGGGCGGTGCGGGCGGGGCGCTCCGCAGGGTCGGAGCTGTCTGCGCGGTCGTCACCGGGTCTCCCCCATCTTGTTGCTTGAGGCAACCATAGAAGCGCATGGTTGCTACAGGCAAATGAATCCGGGGGGTGGGGCGGTAAAGGAATCGGAAAACCGGCTAGGGTCCTGCTCCATGGCTGACAACCACAACTCACAGGTCCCCGAGGGCAACTACGACCCCGCGGGCAGCACGCAGATGTTCAAGGCCTTCGTCGAGGAGGCCGCACCGGCCCGCCAGGCGGGTCCCGGATCCCGTCAGCAGCGCCGCGCCGAGCAGCAGCAGTCGGGATCCTCGAACCCGGCCGCGAAGGTCGGGCTGATCATCGCCCTCGTGCTCGTCATCGGCGCGGCCGCCTGGGTCGTCCTGCACTGACGCCACCACGCCGAAGACGGCACCACGGCACCGACGGCGCTGATGCCGACGACGGCGCTGATGGCAACGACGCCACCGACCGCACCGACCTCCCGGGCCGGCGCCCGGGGACGTCCCGCCTCGCCCCGGCTCAGCTCCAGGTCGCGGTGACCTTCTGGGTGTCGACGTGCATGCCCAGCGGCACCCGCCAGGACTCCACGCACACCGTGTAGGTCTGTGTCTTCGAAGCCCCGCCCGCCAGCGGCGTCGGCAGGGGCTGGTTCGTGGTGATCGTGGCCCAGTCGATGCCGAGGGCTCCGATGATGTGCGTCGCGAAGCTGACCGTGCCCGCGCGGGCCGCGGTGGTTCCGGTGTTGGTGAAGGTCACGGTGACCCGCTCGCACCAGCGGTCGGCCGCGGCCGACCGGACCGGCGTGGACAACGCCAGCCGGGCCGGTGTGGACGGCGGGGCCGGCGGTGTCGTGCCGGGCTTGCCGGGCGGGCTCGTCGGCGTGCCCGGGCTGCCCGGCGAGGTCGAGGCGGGCGGCGTCGACGGCGTGCCGGGTGTGCCGGGGGACGGTGGGGTCCGGCCCGGCCCCGGCAAGGTGCCGGAGGTGCCCGCGGAGCCGCCGGGGTCGGTGGTCGTGGCTCCGCCCGGGGTGGAGCCGCCAGGGGGCGCGGATCCCGCGGGACCGGTCGACGTACCGGAGGTCGTGTCGGACCGGGCGGATCCGGCCGCCGCGTCCGGGTCGCCGAGCTGTTGGAACTCCACCTGACCCCGCGGTGCCACGTTCTCCCCCGCACCCCGTTCGGGGCCCGGGGCCGCGGCACCCACGGCGACATAGCCGTCCCGCGCCGGGCCGCCGCAGCCGGTGAGGCCGGCGGCGGCCGTGCAGCACAGGGCGAGCAGGGTGGTGGCGGAGGCCCCTCGCGATCCCTTTCGCATCGCGTCAGTTTTCCTGACGGATCGTCAATTGGGAAGCGCGAGGCGCCGGATCACTCCCCGATGAGGCCTACGCGCAGTTGCGCGAGGGTGCGGGTCAGCAGCCGGGAGACGTGCATCTGGGAGATGCCGACCTCCTCGCCGATCTGCGACTGGGTCATGTTCGCGAAGAAGCGCAGCATGATGATCTGCCGTTCCCGGGGCGGGAGTTTGGCGAGCAGCGGCTTCAGGGACTCGCGGTACTCGACGCCCTCCAGTGCGGTGTCCTCGTAGCCGAGGCGGTCCGCGAGGGAGCCCTCGCCGCCCTCGTCCTCGGGTGAGGGCGAGTCGAGCGAGGAGGCGGTGTAGGCGTTGCCCACGGCGAGGCCGTCGACGACGTCCTCCTCCGAGACCCCGAGCACGGCGGCGAGCTCCGGCACGGTCGGCGAGCGGTCCAGCTTCTGGGCGAGCTCGTCGCTGGCCTTGGTCAGCGCCAGGCGTAGTTCCTGGAGCCGGCGCGGGACGCGGACGGACCAGGAGGTGTCCCGAAAGAATCGCTTGATCTCGCCCACGACGGTCGGCATCGCGAACGTCGGGAACTCGACGCCGCGTTCGCAGTCGAAGCGGTCGATCGCCTTGATCAGGCCGATGGTGCCGACCTGGACGATGTCTTCCATCGGTTCGTTGCGGCTGCGGAATCGGGCGGCCGCGTAGCGCACCAGAGGCAGGTTCAGCTCGATCAGGGTGTCGCGTACGTACGCCCGTTCGGGGCTGTCCGCATCCAGGGCGGCGAGCCGCAGGAAGAGGGAGCGGGAGAGGGTGCGGGTGTCGATGGCTTCCGAGCGGTCGGACGCTACAGGTGCTGTGGGCGCAGGAGCGCTCTTGACGAGCGTGAGCACCTTGGAGCTGCCCTGGTCTACGGACATGCCACCCCCTTGAGGTCGCGGACGGTCGCGTACTGCGCGCCCGTCGGAGGAACGCAGCCTCCACCTGAATACCGGAGGCGGGGCTGCGGCAAACGCGGTTCACGCAGAATGTCACATGTCGGCAACGCGCTGTAGCGCCATGTCGACATATATCTCCAGCGACAGAGCAGGTCGGAGGGCGATCAGTCCGATCTGTCGGGAAACGTGTGAATGATCTCCACTCGTTCCGGTTACGCCTCGATCCTGTTTGCGGATCTCAGTCGGGCGAAGCTCCGGGCGAGGAGTCGGGAGACGTGCATCTGGGAGACGCCGAGCTCCACGCTGATCTGTGACTGCGTCAGGTTGTTGTAGTACCGCAGGAGCAGGATCCTTTGCTCACGTTCGGGCAGTTGTACGAGGAGATGCCGAACGAGGTCGCGGTGCTCGACCCCGGCCAGCTCCGGGTCCTCGTAGCCGAGGCGGTCCAGCAGCCCGGGCATGCCGTCGCCCTCCTGGGCGGCCTCCAGGGAGGTCGCGTGGTAGCTGCGGCCGGCCTCGATGCAGGACAGCACCTCGTCCTCGGTGATGCGCAGCCGCTCGGCGATCTCGGCGGTGGTCGGGGTGCGGCCGTGGAGGGTCGTGAGGTCCTCGGTGGCGGCGTTGACCTGGACCCACAGCTCGTGGAGCCGGCGCGGCACGTGGACGGTGCGGACGTTGTCGCGGAAGTACCGCTTGATCTCGCCCACGACGGTCGGCATCGCGAAGGTCGGGAACTGCACGCCCCGGTCCGGGTCGAACCGGTCGATGGCGTTGATCAGGCCGATGGTGCCGACCTGGACCACGTCCTCCATCGGCTCGTTGCGGCTGCGGAACCGGGCGGCCGCGTACCGGACGAGCGGGAGGTTGGCCTCGATGAGGGCCCCGCGCACCCGGCTGTGCTCGCCGGTGCCCGGCTCCAGTCCCTTCAGCCGGCCGAACAGGACCTGGGTGAGGGCTCGGGTGTCCGCGCCCCTGCTCGGGGGTCTCGGCGCGACCGGGGGCTCCTCGGGCGGCTCCTGGCGGGGCTCCGGGCGGTGTTCCCGCTGGGGCTCCGGCTGGGGCGGTACCTGGGGGTCCTGCTGGGGTGGCACTTGAGGCGCAGTACTGGCCGGCACGGTCACGCCACCCCTTCGGTCAACTCTCATCCATCAAAAGCGGTCATAGCATCACAAGAGATGTGCACTGTGTGCAAGCACCGTATATCGCCGTGTTGGTGGCAAGTTGGGCATATCAGGGCAATACGCCCAGTGGTGGGTATACAAAAGCCCCCCACCCGTCGGAGTGGGGGGCCGGAAGTCCGGGAACCGCTTCAGCGTACGGGTCAGCGCACCAGTTCGGTCATGAACTCGCCGATGCCGGAGGCGGCATCCGATATCCCCTGGAAGCCTATTTCCACGATCTCGGCCGCTCTCTTCGGTTGGGTGATGATCACGAAGAGGGCGAACACGGTGAGGGCACCCGTGATGAGCTTCTTGGTGTCCACGTGCGGGCGGCCTCCCCAACCGGTCCGAGCAAGTCGGGTGAGTCTAACCGGTCAAGATTGGACACTCACCTGTCCTTTAAGGACCAATGACCCGGTACTCCGGGCCCTTTGCCGTGAAGGGGGCGGTTGCGGTGGCCGCAGGATGGATGGGAGCCCACCGGTTCTGGCAGGAAACCGGTGGGTGAGGGACAGGGCCTCGCTGCGGGGTCCGGGCCGCGGGCTTCCCCCTGAGCGCGGCCCGGACCGGCAGGTCCGTCCTCGTCGGGGGAAGTGGCTTGTCCCCCGATGCCGCTTCCCCCGTCCCACCCGTCGAAGGTCCCGACTCCGGTCGGGGCCTTCTTCGCGTCGCGACCGCGGCCGCCGGGGCCTGCGGGGGGCGTACGGGGTGTTCAGGCGGGTCGGGGCGCACTCGGGGCGCGCTCGGGGCGTACGAGAGGCGCACAGGAGGCGTGCGGAGCCCGTACGGAGCCCGCGCGGAGCCGGTTCGGGCGCGGCCGGCTACTCCAGGCCGCCGGCCAGGTCCGTGAGGGGCTGGACGGGCGCGATGACGGGGGCCAGCTGGTTCGGCAGCTCCATCAGGGCGTTGAGCTGGTTCGCGCCGGCGCTGAGCTGCGACCCGATCTCCTGGACGGACGTGGGCTGGGCCCCGGCCGGCATCCCCGGGGCGGCCGCCGGCAGGTCCGGGAGGGTGAGGGGGGAGACCGGGGCGGCCGAGGCGGCGGGTGCGGCGAGGCCCGCGGCGGCCCCCGCGAGGGCGAGGGCGGCGAGCATGCGCTGGGTCTTGGTCATGCCGTGACAACGGCCGAAGGGGCGGGCGGTCACGCGGGTGTCCTCCGGAGAGGCGATCGGAATACGCCGAGAGCCCCGACCTTTGCGGGTCGGGGCTCTCGATCGAAGCGGTAGTGGAGGGATTTGAACCCCCGATGGGTTGCCCCATACTCGCTTTCGAGGCGAGCTCCTTCGGCCACTCGGACACACTACCGAGATGGATCCTAGCCTAAGGAACCCCATCCTCTGAAATCGGTATGTCCGGGGGCGTCGCGGTGGCCGTACGCAGCCCTTTTCCCACCCCCTAGGCCTCGGGCCCCGCCCCCGGACCGGCTCAGAGGTCGCGGAAGAAGTCCGTCAGCTGCCGGGCGCACTCGTCGCCGAGGACGCCGCGGATCACCTCGGGACGGTGATTGAGCCTGCGGTCCCGTACGAGGTCCCACAGCGACCCGGCGGCGCCGGCCTTCTCGTCGTCCGCGCCGTAGACGACCCGGGCGATCCGCGACTGGACGAGCGCGCCCGCGCACATGACGCACGGCTCCAGGGTTACCACGAGGGTGCACCCCGGCAGGCGCCATTCCCCGAGCTCGGCGGCCGCTCGGCGCAGTGCCACCACCTCGGCGTGCGCGGTGGGGTCACCGGTCGCCTCGCGTTCGTTGTACCCGGTGGCGAGGATCCGCCCGTCCGGGCCCAGCACGACGGCGCCGACCGGCACATCGCCGGCCGGCACCGCCCGGGCGGCCTCCTGGAGCGCCAGGCGCATGGAGTCCCGCCACGGGTCCCGTACGGGATCGTCGGTGTTCGTAGGGAGCACTAGCGGACGGCCTCCAGGACCTCGGTGGCGCCGAGGGACTCGGCGATCTCCGAGAGGGCGTCCCCGTCCAGGGTCATCAGTTGCTTGTTGGTCACCCCGAGATCGTCCAGCAGCATCGGGTCGCCGAGCGGACCGGCCGGTACCGGCTCCGTGCCGGTCCCGCCCACCTCGTCCTCCTCGGAGTCCTCGTCCGTGAACGCGGCGACGGCATCCTCCTCGCCGTCCTCGGTGCCGTCGAGGTCCAGGTCGTCGAGTTCGTCGTCCTCCTCGTCGCTGCCCAGCAGCTCTTTGGTCAGCATCGAGCCGTAGGAGCTGCGGGCGGCCGCGGAGGCGTTGGAAACGAAGTACCGCGGGTCCTCCTCGCCGTCCACGCGGACGACGCCGAACCAGGCGTCCTCCTGCTCGATGAGGGCGACCACCGTGTCGTCGTCGACAGCGGCGGACCGGGCGAGATCGATCAGATCACTGAGGGACTCGACATCGTCGAGTTCCATGTCGCTCGCTTCCCACCCGTCTTCGGTGCGCGCGAGCAGTGCGGCGAAATACACCGTGACTCTCCCACTGGTCTTAGGCGTGCCGGTTGGAGGTCCCCCCGGCCGGAGGATGGGGCACAGCGGCCGTGCTGCTCGCCGTCCGTACCCCGCCCAATCGGCATCGTGGCAGAAACAGCGGCTTTGCGAGAGGTCTTCCGCGCTTGCGTCGTGCCGCGCCGTGCACCGGTGGGGGCCGCGCGGGGTTGCGGCGTGGGGGCGGCGGGGCCGTGGGGAGGGTTGTGGGGCGCGTGGTGCGGCCCGGACGTGTCGCGGCGTGCCGGGGTCCGGATCACCACGACACGTCAGTGCCGCACCACCCGGCTGCCGGGCCCGGGGCGTCCGCGGAGCACGGGAGGGCGGGTGGCCGGAACGTTCCGGATCACCAGCGGAAGGTGCGCATGCGCATCTGCTGGCGCATACGGGCCGCTCGGGCGCGGCGGGGCTGGACACGATCGCGCAGCTCGCGCGCCTCCATCAGGTCGCGCAGGAACTGCGCGCGGCGTGCTCGACGCTGCGCCGCGGTCTCCGGCACGTCGTCCTTCGGCTGCCTGTCGGGCATCGGCCACCACCTGGCTGGTCGGTCGTCCCCCCCTTGCACCCACCTTCCCCCGGACGGCGCGTTTGATGCCACCCCGCCGCAGGTCAGAACGTCGTCAGACGTCGTCAGACGTCGTCCTTGAGGGTCGGGACCACGGCCACCGGTCCGTGCGCGTGGTGGAGCACGGCATGGGCCACCGAGCCGATCGCCAGTGACATGGCGGTGCGCCGCGGGTGGTGGCGGCCCACCACGACCAGCGCCGCCGCCCGGGAGGCGATGACCAGCCGGCCCGCCGGGTCCCCGGGCACCGCGGCCTGCTCGACCGGGACGTCCGGAAAACGCTCCCGCAGCGGCGCCAGCCGCTCCGTCTGGGAGCGCAGCATCTCCCGTTCGGCCGGTACCCCGTCCCCCTCGTCGGCCAGCCCCTCCGGCGGGATCACCGCGAAGGGGCTGTCCATCACCAAGGTCGGCGAGGGCGGGATGGCGTACGCGGAGACCACCTGGACGGTGGTCCCCCGCACGGCGGCCTCGGTGAACGCGAAGGTCAGTACGTCGTCGGGCGTCTCGGCGGCGTGCAGCCCGAGCACCACCCGCCCGGCGGACCGCTCGGCGTCGGCGTCGGGGTGGGCGCCGCGCTCCGCGTGCGGGACCACGACCACCGGGCAGGCGGCCGTACTGGCCACGGCCCGACTGTTCGAGCCGAGCAGCAGGCTGGCGAAGCCGCCGCGGCCCCGGGAGCCCATCACCAGCATCCGGGCCTGCGAGCCGATCACCCGGAGCGCCTCGGGTACGGAGCCCTCCAGGGCCTCGTACGTGACCCCCTCGGGCAGCGTGGAGTCGTCGCCGCCGAGCAGGGACCGGACCCAGTCGCGTACGGGGTCGGCGAATTCCTGCGGCTCGGAGGCGTCGTGCAGCGAGGCCCGGCGCCCGGCGTACAACTGGGCGTGGTCGGGCAGTACATGGGCGACCAGTAGTCCGGTGTCGTGCCGGACGGCCTCCTTCCGTGCCCACTCCAGGGCTCTGAGGCTGTGTTCCGAACCGTCGACGGCCGCGATCACCGGTGTGTTGCTCATCCGTCCAGCCTGCTGGGCGTCCGCGCGGGTCGCATCCGCAAGGAAGCGGCGGGCGCGGCCGCCCTTCGGACGCGAAGGAGCCGCGTCAGCGCGTAGCCTTTTGGGTGCAGGTCGCGTCGTGCGACCGTTTTTGCAGGTCGCAGGCTGAGTTTTGGAGGATGTTGTGCGTTTGCAGGTCGTCGATCACCCCTTGGTGGCGCACAAACTCACCACCCTGCGCGACAAGCGCACCGACTCCGCCACCTTCCGGCGGCTCGCCGACGAGCTCGTGACCCTGCTCGCCTACGAGGCCACCCGGGACGTGCGCACGGAGCAGGCCGACATCGAGACCCCGGTCGCGCCGACCACCGGCGTGAAGCTCTCGCACCCGCGCCCGCTGGTCGTCCCGATCCTGCGCGCCGGTCTCGGCATGCTCGACGGCATGGTGCGGCTGCTGCCGACCGCCGAGGTGGGCTTCCTGGGCATGGTCCGCAACGAGGAGACCCTGGAGGCCTCCACGTACGCGACGCGCATGCCGGAGGACCTCTCGGGCCGCCAGGTCTACGTCGTCGACCCGATGCTCGCCACCGGCGGCACGCTGGTCGCGGCGATCCAGGAACTGATCAAGCGCGGCGCCGACGATGTCACGGCCGTGGTGCTGCTGGCCGCGCCCGAGGGCGTCGAGATCATGGAGCGCGAGCTGGCGGGCACGCCGGTGACGGTGGTGACGGCCGCGGTGGACGAGCGGCTCAACGAGCACGGCTACATCGTGCCGGGCCTGGGTGACGCGGGCGACCGCATGTACGGCTCGGCGGAGTAGGACCGCGGCGGTCCGGCACGCCGTACGGCGTGCCGGCGCGTCAGCAGTTCTTGGGCGCGGGCACGGGGTTGGCCAGCAGGGCCAGCGCCTTGTCCGCGTCCTCCTTCGTACTCAGCTCCTTGAAGGCGTCGCCCAGGATCAGGTCGACGTCCGCGGTCTCGCGGGTGTCGGTCTGCTGGGTGGTGCCGGCGAGCTGTGTGCCGAGTACGGAGAAGACGGCCTTGTCGGTCGTGGGGGAGCCCAGCAGTATCCCCGTGCCGGGGACCTTCTTGTCGAAGGTGGCCGGGGCGTTGCCCACGTTGCCGATCACGAAGCCGCGTTTGGCCAGCTCGTCACCGACGGCCTTGGCCAGACCCGCGCGCGGGGTCGCGTTGTAGACGTTGACCGTGATCTCCCCTGGCGGGGGGAGCACGACGGCCGGTTTCGCGGCGGCCGATGCCGTGGAGGCGGCGCCGGGACCGCCCTTGGCGGCGGTGCCGGGAGGCGTCGTGGGGCAGTCCTTGGCACCCGCAGCCGTGTTCCGCTTCGGGCTGTCGCCCCGGAACACGTCGATGAGCTGCAGGGCCCCGTAGCCGACCAGGGCCAGCGCAAGGATCGAGCCGAGCACGGCGAGGACGATCCGGGTACGGCTCCGCTTACGACTCATACGGGGGTAGGCGGCTCCCGTGACGCGGTACTTTCCGCCCATGCCGGGGGGAGTGAGCATGCTCATGGGCGCAGCGTAGTGCGGCCCGGTGTCGATGCCTACTAAATGATCTGCTGATAGGTCAATGGTGACCCGAAAGGCGCAATCCAGACGAAGCCGTCAGTCCATTTCGAGGACCCGTGCGTGCAGCACCTGGCGCTGCTGCAGGGCCGCGCGCACGGCGCGGTGCAGCCCGTCCTCCAGGTAGAGGTCGCCCCGCCACTTCACGACGTGGGCGAACAGGTCGCCGTAGAAGGTGGAGTCCTCGGCGAGCAGCGTTTCGAGGTCGAGCTGGCCCTTGGTCGTCACGAGCTGGTCCAGCCGGACCGGGCGCGGCGCGACGTCCGCCCACTGCCGGGTGGTTTCCCTGCCGTGGTCGGGGTAGGGCTTTCCGCTTCCGATGCGCTTGAAGATCACACGGAAAGCCTACCGGGCCGGTGCGTGCGGGCGCAGCCTCGTGACGGCGGTGCAAAAGTGACGAACAGCGCTATTTGGGGAGTGAAGCATGAGCGAGAGCACCGACCCCCGCACCGACCCCGCCCTTCCCGCGGACGGGACGGGTCCGGCGGGACCGGCCGCGGAGATCGCCGCCGGGTACGCCTTCACCGGACCCGCGCTCGACCTCGGGGCCCTCCTCTGGGACGGCGCCTGCCTGCCCGACCGTCAGATCCGTATCCCCCTGGCGATGCTCAACCGCCACGGACTGGTCGCCGGGGCCACCGGAACCGGAAAGACCAAGACGCTCCAACTCATCGCCGAACAGCTGTCCGCGGGCGGCGTCCCGGTCTTCCTCGCGGACATCAAGGGCGACATCTCCGGGATCTCCGCGCCCGGGACGCCGGGCGACAGGGTCGACGAACGGGCCCGGGAGGTGGCCCAGACGTGGGAGCCCACCGGCCACCCCTGCGAGTTCTACTCGCTCGGCGGGATCGGACCCGGCATCCCGCTCCGGTCCACGGTCACCAGCTTCGGCCCGGTCCTGATGTCGAAGGTGCTCCAGCTCAACCAGACGCAGGAGCAGTCACTCGGCCTGATCTTCCACTACGCCGACACCAAGGGCCTCGAGCTCATCGACCTCAAGGACCTGCGCGCGGTCGTCGCCTTCCTCGTCTCCGACCAGGGGAAACCCGAACTCAAGGGGATCGGCGGACTGTCCACCGTGACGGCCGGGGTGATCCTGCGGGCGCTCACCGCCTTCGAGCAGCAGGGCGCCTCGGAGTTCTTCGGCGAGCCCGAGTTCGACACGAGCGAGTTCCTGCGGACGGCCGCCGACGGGCGCGGACTGGTCTCCGTACTGGAACTCCCGGCCGTCCAGGACAAGCCGCAGCTCTTCTCCACCTTCCTGATGTGGCTGCTGGCCGACCTCTACAACGACCTGCCGGAGGTCGGCGACCTGGACAAGCCCAAGCTCGTCTTCTTCTTCGACGAGGCGCACCTGCTCTTCAGCGGGGCCTCGAAGGCCTTCCTCGCGGCCATCACCCGGACGGTCCGGCTCATCCGCTCCAAGGGCGTCGGTGTCTTCTTCGTGACGCAGACCCCCAAGGACGTGCCGGCGGACGTCCTGGCCCAGCTCGGCAACCGGGTGCAGCACGCCCTGCGCGCCTTCACCCCCGACGACGCCAAGGCGCTGAAGGCGACCGTGAAGACCTTCCCCCACTCCGCGTACGACCTGGAGGAGCTGCTCACCGGGCTGGGCACCGGTGAGGCGGTCATCACCGTGCTCAGCGAGAAGGGCGCCCCCACCCCGGTCGCGGCGACCCGGCTGCGCGCCCCGCAGTCGCTGATGGGGCCGATCGCGGCGGCGGACCTGGAGCAGGCCGTGAAGGCCTCGCTGCTCTGGTCGCGCTACGCGGAGCCGATCGACCGGGAGTCGGCGTACGAGAAGATCACCGCCGAACAGGCCGCCGCCGAGGCACGGGCGGAGGAGGCCGCGGCCGCCGCCGAGGCCGAGAAGGAGGCCGAGGCGGCACAGAAGGAGGCCGCGCGGGCCGCGCGCAGCGCCCCGAAGCCGGATCCCTCGCTGGCCGAGCAGGTGGTGGGGAGCGGGCTGTTCCGCTCGCTGACCCGGTCGATCGGGACCCAGTTGGGAAGGGAGATCTCCCGCTCCATCTTCGGTACCGCGCGCAAGCGACGGTGACGCGGTGACAGACTCTGGCCCATGCGGACCGAACTCACCGACACCACGTCCAGCAAGGTCAACCGGGCCCTGCTCGAAGCCCGCCGGGCGATAGGCAGCCCGACCATGGGGCTGGTGCTGACCCTTGTCCTCGCCACCGACGAGGAGAACGCCTACGACGCCGTACGTGCGGCCTCCGAGGCCTCGCGTGAACACCCCTGCCGCATCATCGCGGTGATCCGGCGGACCACCCGCGGCCCGCACAAGCTCCGCGCGGACCGCGTCGACGCCGAACTGCGGGTCGGCTCGGACGCCGGGACCGGCGAGATCGTGCTGCTGCGCCTGCACGGGGCGTTGACCGAGCAGGCCGGCTCGGTCGTCCTGCCGCTGCTCCTGCCGGACGCGCCCGTGGTGGCCTGGTGGCCGGCCGACGCGCCCGCCGAGCCGGCGCGGGACCCGCTGGGCGAGCTCGCGCAGCGCCGGATCACGGATGCGGCCGCCGCCTTCGACCCGGTCGCAGTGCTCGACGAGCGGGCCGCCGGCTACCAGCCCGGCGACACCGACCTGGCCTGGACCCGGCTCACGCCGTGGCGCTCGCTGCTGGCCGCGGCCCTGGACCAGAAGCCGCTGCCGGTGACCGGCGCGGCGGTGGAGAGCGAGCCGGACAACGCGAGCGCGGAGCTGCTGGCGCGCTGGCTGGAGGACCGGCTGGGGGTGCCGGTGGCCCGGATGGCGAGCGAGGGCCCGGTGATCACCGGGGTCAGCCTGCAGACCACGGCCGGGGAGATACGGGTGGACCGCCCCGCGGGCGTGCTGGCCACCTTGAGCCTGCCGGGGAGCCCCGACCGCAAGGTGGCCCTGAAGATCCGCAGCGGCGCGGAACTGCTCGCGGAGGAACTGCGCCGCCTCGACGCGGACGTGGTCTACGGCTCCGCGCTGCGGCGGCGGCCGCTCCAGACGGGGCTCTCCGCGTAGTGGTTGTCGTAGGTCGCCGAGCTGTCCTTGATGTCCTGCACGGTGGCCTCGCCCGCGTTGACCCGGCCGAGGAGCCGGTAGTAGTCGAAGCGGCCCATGCCGGGGGTGAAGCCGACGAAGACGGCGGCGGTGTGGCCGGCCGCCGGGGCGAAGGCGTGCTTGACGCCCGGCGGGACGGCGATGAAGTCGCCGGCGCCCAGGGTGTGGATCTCGTCGTCGACGAGGATGTCGAGCTTGCCCGCGGTCACGTGGAAGAACTCGGTGGCCTTGGTGTGGAAGTGGACGGGGGCGCCCGCCGCGCCCTCGTCGAAGGTGGCGGTGTTGCAGGTGAGCTCGGCGGTGTCGGTGAGCAGGGTGATGAGGCTGCCGGGGCCGTCGTAGATGGCTTCGGCGGTGGCGGCGCGGGTCGCGATCTCTGTCATGTCCACCAATCTACGATCTTGAGCGACCGGAATCAGGGGTCAATCAACGGCCGATCCGACCGGTCAATTCCTGACCGACCTGCCGCCTGACCAGCGATCAGGAGCCGCCCGCGGCCTTGGCGGCCTTCGCGGCGGCCTTCATCTCCTGCTTGTGCGCCCGCACCTTGGCCAGGGACTCCGGGCCCGTGATGTCGGCCGCCGAGCGGTAGACGTTCGCCGGTCCGTACCCGCCCGCGGCCTCCCGCCAGCCCGTCGGACGCACGCCGAACCGCTTGCCCAGCAGGGCGAGGAAGATCTGCGCCTTCTGCTCCCCGAAGCCCGGCAGCGCCTTGAGGCGCTTCAGCAGTTCCTGGCCCGTCGTGGCGTCGGCCCAGACCGCCTCCGCGCTCCCGTCGTAGTGCTCCACGAGGTACGCGCACAGCTGCTGGATCCGCGTCGCCATCGACCCCGGATACCGGTGCACGGCGGGCTTCTCGGAGAGCAGGGCGGCGAAGGCCTCCGGGTCGTACGCGGCGATGGCGTGCGCGTCGAGATCGTCGGAGCCGAGCCGCTGGGCGATCGTCCAGGGCCCCGAGAACGCCCACTCCATCGGCACCTGCTGGTCCAGCAGCATTCCGACGAGCGCGGCGAGCGGGCTCCGGCCGAGCAGCGCGTCGGCCTCCGGCTGTTGTGCCAGCCGGATGGTGATGTCCTTGTCCATGGCTCCAGCGTCCCGCCTGGGCGCGCTCCCCGCGCGGTCGCCGCACCGCGCGCCTAGCGTGAGTACGACCGTCTACGACGACGACAGGTACGAGACGACAGGTACGAGACGAGGAGTCGATCGATCATGTCTGAGTTCTCCGAAGGCGCTCCGTGCTGGGTGGACGCGATGTTCGCCGACGTGGAGGGGGCCAAGACCTTCTACGCGGACGTGTTGGGCTGGACCTTCGGCGAGGCCAGCAGCGAGTACGGCAACTACACGCAGGCCTACTCCGACGGCAAGGCCGTCGCCGCCGTGGTCCCGCCGATGCCGGGAGCCGACGCCCCGTCCCAGTGGTGTCTGTACTTCGCCTCGCCCGACGCGGCGGCCACCGCCGAGAAGGTGACGGCGAACGGCGGCGAGGTGCTGATGGGCCCCATGCAGGTGGGCGCCTTCGGCACGATGCTGATCGCGAAGGAGCCGAGCGGCGCGGTCTTCGGCGTCTGGCAGCCGGGCGAGCACAAGGGCTTCGAGAAGATGGGCGAGCCGGGCTCGTACGCGTGGGCGGAGGTCTTCACCCGGGACCCCGCCAAGGCGGACGGGTTCCTGCCGAAGGTCTTCCCGTACGGCGCCCAGCAGATGGACCCGGGCGATGACCCGGAGATGGCCGGCATGGACTTCAAGGTCTTCAGCGTCGGCGGCGCCGGGAACCCGGTGCTGGGCCGGATGAAGATGGACGCCGACTTCCCGCCGGACGTGCCGCCGTACATCCAGGTCTACTTCGGGGTGCCGGACTGCGACGAGGCGGTGGCGAAGACCCAGAAGCACGGCGGGAAGCTGCACTTCGGCCCGATGGACAGTCCGTTCGGCCGGTTCGCGGCGGTCACGGACCCGCAGGGTGCCGCCTTCGCGGTGATCGACATGTCGACAACGGTGGGTGAGATGCCGAGCTTCGGCTGAGCTGCCCCGGCCTGCCGTGTCGCCGTGCCGGGCGACACGGCAGACTGCCCCCGCACACGGGTTCCAGCTGCGCGGGGGCGGATTTCGATGAGACACGGGACGATTGCGGCTGCCGCGGCATGCGGACTGGCGATCCTCGCGACGGCCGGGTGCAGCACGCCGCCCGCGCCGGAGCTGTCGCCGGGACTCTCGCAGCACGGGAGCTCGCCGAAGCAGTCGTCGGCGCCGTCGTGGACACCGTCGCCCGTACCGTCGGTGCCCCTGCCGTCGGCGTCGGCACCTTCGCCGACGCCCTCCGGGCCGCCGCAGGCGTCCGGGCCGGCCGAGCCGGCCGGGCCGGCCGGGCCGGTCGGGGACGCGAAGGTCACGGCCGCCGACGGCCGTCTGCTGGAGGCCGTCCGCAGGGACACGGCCCCGGAGCTCCGGGTACCGGGCGACGAGTCCCTCATCGTCATCCACCGCGAACCGGCGGGCGACACGGGCGAGCTCGCCTGGATGCCGGACGACCGGAACTACTGCCTGGCCGTGGTCCGTGACGCCCGCGCGAGCACCACCTGCAACCCCCTGCCGAAGTCCTGGGCGCGCATCGGGATCCGGCTGGTGACCGAGGGCGCCGTGTACCCCGGCCGGACCACGGTCTACCTCGCCGTCGTGGACGGCGGCCACGCCCCGTACGCCTACACCGGACCCGGCCCGCACCGCGCGGACCTGGGCCCGGTCCGCGAGGCCACGGCCGCCTTCGCCCCGGGCCGGACACTGAGCCTGCTCACGTACGAACGTCCCGTCCCCGTGGTCTCACCGAGCGACCGGGAGATCTGCAGCGCGGACAACGCGGTCTGCTTCCCCGCCCTCGACGTCTACGTCCCCGGCAGCCCCTGAGCGCGGCCGAAAGTTTTTCGCGCGGCCTGTCACATCGGTGCGGCGAGGCGGGTCAGAGGAGTGAAGCAGGCGGGAGACAGACCGGAGCGACTGTGCACCGGCGCCCGCCCGAGGGGAGCTCACATGTCCACCACCGCAGTTGTCTTCGCCCTGGTCGGCGCGTTCATGGTCGGATTCTCGGCGGCCTCGATGTTCCTCGGGGCGAAGTGGGTCGTGGAGCCGCTGGTCGAGTACGGGGTCCCGCGCTCGTGGTGGACCCGGCTCGCCACCGCGAAGGCGGCTGGCGCGGTGGGCCTGGCGGTGGGTGTCTTCGTCCCCGCGATCGGCATCGCGGCGGCGATCGGGGTGGCCCTCTACTTCGCGGGGGCCGTGATCACGGTGCTCCGGGCGAAGTCCTACGCCCACGTCGCCTTCCCGGTGATCTACGCGGCCCCGGCGGTCGTGGCCCTGGCCCTCGGCTTCAACGGCTGAGGCGTG
The DNA here is from genome assembly GCF_041106355.1 of Streptomyces sp. BF23-19. Taxonomy (NCBI): domain Bacteria; kingdom Bacillati; phylum Actinomycetota; class Actinomycetes; order Kitasatosporales; family Streptomycetaceae; genus Streptomyces; species Streptomyces sp. BF23-19. The sequence goes on from NZ_JBGBPT010000002.1 coordinate 228,674, forward strand.
TCGCTACGGGGTCATGAACGGCCGGTCGGCCGGGCGGACCCGGTGGAGCGGCCCGGCCGCGCGCAGCACCACGTCCAGGACGGCCTCGGGCCGGGCGGCGTAACTGTTCGAGAACCACGGCATGTTGGCCTCGACCACGGCGTACCGGCCGGTCGCGGCGACGAGGCCGACGTCGACGGTGACGGCGCTGGGCAGGTCCGGGCCCGTCGCGGCGAGCAGCGCGGCCGCGAAGCCGCGTACGTCCGCCCCGCGCCCGTCCTCGTCGAGCGGGGCGGGGTCCAGGCGTCCGTGGACGGCGTACCGGCTGCCGGCGGCGATCTCCCCGTCGAGCAGGAACAACCGGTACTCGGCGGCGAAGTCCACCACCTCCGAGACCAGTACGGGGGTGGCGGCGGGCAGGGACCGCGGCAGCGGCGAGCCGGGCCTGTACACGGCGGGCGGGAAGGACTTCTCGCGAGGCGGCTTCACGAACGCCGGCCGCCCGGATCCGGTCAGCTCCCGCGCCGCCCGGTCCAGGGTGGTCAGCTCGATCCGGCGGCCCGTGAACCGCTCGGGCAGCCGTGTGAGCCAGTCGTCGGGGGGCTCCAGCAGCCCCAGCCCGAGCGCCCCGGCCACCCGCGCGGCGGCGTGCGGACCACCGCACCAGTGCACGGACCGGCCGGCCAGTTCACCGAAGCCGGGGCCGAGGGCGCGGACGGTCATCCCCCGGCGGGCGGCGGCCTCCGCGAGCAGCCCGGCCGTGGCGGTCGGCCGGGCGGGTATCAGAAAGACCTCGTCCGTCATCCGGCCATTGTGTCGCGGACATCCGGCCGGGACGGGGAACGTAGAAGGGCCCCGCTGCAAGCAGCGGCCCTTCTACAACGTGCCCGGTGAGGCACTGGCGGAGGATACGAGATTCGAACTCGTGAGGGGTTGCCCCCAACACGCTTTCCAAGCGTGCGCCCTAGGCCACTAGGCGAATCCTCCGCCGCAAACAATACAAGACGTTGAGGGGTGCTCGCGAACGTGATCGTCGAGCGGAGGGCGGGTGGGGGTCCGGCTCGATTCCGGGGGCTTCCATCCGCTAGGGTGGGGCCAGCCCCTCACGTGGCGCTATCTCACCGAACTCCCCCAGGGCCGGAAGGCAGCAAGGGTAAGTGGGCTCTGGCGGGTGCGTGGGGGGCGCTTTGCGTTCCGGGCGCCGTCCTGGACGCCCTTCAAGGGCTTCGGCGGGCCGCTGATGTCGGTGGGCCCGGATAACCTCGTATACGTGTCGTCCCTTGCGCTGTACCGCCGCTATCGCCCCGAGTCGTTCGCCGAGGTCATCGGGCAGGAGCATGTCACTGCCCCGCTGATGCAGGCCCTGCGGAACAACCGGGTCAATCACGCGTACCTGTTCAGCGGGCCGCGCGGCTGCGGAAAGACGACCAGCGCGCGCATCCTCGCCCGGTGCCTGAACTGTGAGCAGGGTCCCACCCCCACCCCCTGCGGGGAGTGCCAGTCCTGCCAGGACCTCGCCAGGAACGGGCCGGGGTCCATCGACGTCATCGAGATCGACGCCGCGTCGCACGGTGGTGTGGACGATGCCCGTGACCTGCGCGAGAAGGCTTTCTTCGGGCCGGCGTCCAGCCGCTACAAGATCTACATCATCGATGAGGCCCACATGGTCACCTCGGCGGGCTTCAACGCCCTGCTGAAGGTGGTCGAGGAGCCGCCGGAGCACCTCAAGTTCATCTTCGCCACCACGGAGCCGGAGAAGGTGATCGGGACCATCCGGTCCAGGACGCACCACTACCCCTTCCGGCTCGTGCCGCCCGGCACCCTGCGGGACTACCTGGGCGAGGTCTGCGGGCGCGAGGGCGCCAAGGTCGAGGACGGTGTGCTGCCGCTGGTCGTGCGCGCCGGCGCCGGTTCCGTGCGTGACTCGATGTCCGTCATGGACCAGCTGCTCGCCGGTGCCGCCGACGACGGTGTGACGTATGCCATGGCCACCTCGCTGCTCGGCTACACCGACGGTTCGCTGCTCGACTCCGTCGTGGACGCCTTCGCCGCCGGGGACGGGGCGGCCGCGTTCGAGGCCGTCGACCGGGTCGTCGAGGGCGGGAACGACCCGCGCCGGTTCGTCGCCGACCTGCTGGAGCGGCTGCGCGACCTGGTGATCCTGGCCGCCGTGCCGGACGCCGGGGAGAAGGGGCTGATCGACGCCCCCGCCGATGTCGTCGAGCGGATGCAGGCCCAGGCGTCCGTGTTCGGGGCGGCCGAGCTGTCGCGCGCCGCCGATCTGGTGAACACCGGGCTCACGGAGATGCGCGGCGCGACCTCGCCCCGGCTGCAGCTGGAGCTGATCTGCGCCCGGGTGCTGCTGCCCGCCGCCTTCGACGACGAGCGGTCCTTCCAGGCCCGGCTCGACCGGTTGGAGCGCAGCGGTCCGCCCGCCGCCGCCTTCGCCGCGCCGCCGGTCGCCGCGCCCGCCATGGGGTACGTGCCCGGGCCCGAGGCGCACGCCATGGCGCCCGCCGGTCCCGGTGGGGGTGCGGCCGCCGCGCGT